>DATLIT010000443.1:0-8613 GCA_035539295.1 Terrimicrobiaceae bacterium
ACCCTGTGGGCGCTGATCAAGATCAGCTACGCGAGCTACCAACAGGCCGTTGGCTTCGACGCTTCGTTGCTCAACAGCGTCTTTTCAGCGATTTTGATCGCGTTGGCCTTGTTTGTCGCCGGTCAGTTTCTGATCAACATAAGGGCGAAGAAAGCCGGCGTGCCTGAGGCAGCGACCTCGTAAAGGGCTTTGCAGTCGAGTTGATGGCTGATGGTTGATGCTTGTCCGAGCCACCGCGACGTCTTCGGCCTCACGCGATTATGCTTTCCTAGGTTACAAGAACGACTTTGCCGATATTCTTCCGTTCCTCGATATACGTATGCGCGTCGCCGGCTTTCGTGAAAGGGAAAGCTTTGTCGACATGAGGGCGAAGCCAGCCGTCGGCGACGCCCTGCAGCAGAATCTGCATCCAAGCGGCGATCATCTCTCCCTCGTGCCAAAGATGTCCAAGGTTCACGCCGAAGACACATTTGTTGTGATTGAGAAGCGGGATCGGATGAAAAAGCGGCATTCCCAGCGCCAGAGGCAGCATGCGGAGAGGTCCGAATAATTTTGAGGTGGTCGCGGCGGAAATTCCGAACATTCCGAGCCGTCCGGTCGCGCGCAGTGCCTTGAAGCTCTTCCGCCAGTGGTTGCCGCCAATGGGATCGATGACGAGAGTGACACCTTTTCCCTGGGTTAGTCTGGTGAGTTCAAGCGCCCAGTCGCCCGTGCGGTAATCGATGGCCTCGTGCAGGCCGCGTTGTTTAAGGAAGGCGTGTTTGCCCCTGCTGGCCGTTCCGAAGATCGTGGCGCCGATGTGGCGTGCGATGTCAATGGCGGCGAGCCCGACGCCACCGCCCGCGTTGTGGATCAAGACCGTCTCGTTCGCTTTCAGTGAGCCCATGACTACGAGCAGTTGCCATGCGGTCAGGTAGTTTACCGGAATTGCCGCCGCGCGTTCGGGCGAGAGCGAACCCGGCTTCTCGAAGACCTGGGTTACCGGGACAACGGCGACGTCCGAATAACCGCCGAAGCGTGTCAAGGCAACCGCCTCCTTGCCAACCCAGGAGGCATCTACTCCGGATCCTGAGGCGTCAATGACGCCGCAAACTTCATAACCGACGACGCAGGGAACCTTTGGCGCGTCTTGATACAGACCCTGGCGCGCCAGGATGTCGGCGAAGTTGATGCCGATGGCTTTGACCCGAATCCGAACTTCGCCGTGACCAGGTATCGGGTCCGGCGACTCGCGCACCTCTAGCTTGTCTGGTCCACCGTGGCCGGTGATGAAGACTTGTCTCATGCTTGTCTATCGATCAGGCGTCTATGAAGCGACCTTTTAAAAAATCTCCACTATCCGATTCTCGACAATTTTACGGAGTCATCCTTGGCCTTTTGGTTCCAGGCGGGCGAAAGTTAATATGGAAAAAGTTGGCCAGCCTGTCCAAAATCGAAGCATTGCTTCGTTAAACATCGCAAGGCTTTTAGCCGCTTTACACCCAAACGAAAGAAACATGAAATCAGAACTTACAGACGAAGCCGTCTCGACATCGACGAGCCGCGTGAAAAAACCACTTCCCGAGGGCATGCATTCGATTACTCCGCACATCGTGTGTGCAGGCGCAGCGGATGCGATTGAGTTTTACAAGAAGGCGTTCAACGCCGTGGAAATCAGCTGCCTGCCTGGGGAGAATGGCAAGCTGATGCACGCTGAGATCCGCATTGGCGACTCGGTGGTGATGCTCGTGGATGAATCGCCCGAATGGGGCATGGTGGGTCCAAAGTCGTTGAAGGGTTCGCCGGTGACCATTCACCTCTATGTCGACGATGTGGACGCCGTGGTTGAGCAAGCAGTGCAAGCCGGAGCAAAGGTCACAGTGCCCGTCGAAGACATGTTCTGGGGAGACCGTTACGGCAAGCTGGAGGATCCGTTCGGCCATCAATGGTCAGTCGCAACGCACCTTCGTGAAGTAACTCCAGAGGAATTAAAGCAAGCAATGGCGCAAATGTGCGGTTAGTCGCGGCACGTCCAAATTAATTTGCGACCAAGTTTCGCCGCGGCTTGAAGTATCATACCGGGCAAGCTGCGGGCTTTAGTCGCGACGGTGTCCGCACCGGTCGCAACCTTGTCGCCCGATAGACGCTGGGGACATCGACGCGATAGTTTTTGCGACGCGCCGACGAGGGTTCCTTGCGTCCAGCTGGGTAGCGCGAGAAAGAATACTTTTTGCCCGCGGTTAGGAAGGTGTATGCTCCAAGTGCCTGCGACCTGGCTTTTCGGTCGATAGGCATTTCGGGTATCTGCAATGTGGATCGTCGATCTTGCTCTGCGAAGGCCGCTTACCTTCATTGTTCTGGCGATCTTTATCCTGATCAGCGGTGTTCTCTGCATCATAGCGACGCCAAAGGATATTTTTCCGAATATCAGCATCCCGGTCGTTTCGGTGATTTTTAACTTTGCGGGAATGTCGCCCGATCAGGTGGAGGCGCACATCACTTCACCGTATGAACGCGTCCTCACCACCACGGTCGAGAACATCCAACACATCGAGTCGCAATCCCTCTATGGAATTGTCGTTATTAAAATCTTTTTGCAGCCGACGGCGAGCTTGCCGAACGCCGTCGCGCAAATCACGGCGGTTTCTCAAACGATTCTACGGCAACTGCCCACGGGAACGACGCCTCCGCTGATTATTAGCTACACCGCGTCGAACGTGCCCGTGATACTCGTCGGCCTCGGGGGGAAGAGCTTATCCGAGCAGCAGCTAAACGACTTGGCGCTTAATGTCGTGCGCATTCAATTGATCACGATTCCGGGTGCTGCGATTCCTTACCCGTACGGCGGGAAAATGAAATATGTATCGGTAGATCTGAACTATCAGGCGCTTCAGTCGCACGGATTGGTTCCTTCCGACGTGGTGAATGCGATCAGTGCGCAGAACGTCATCTTGCCCTCTGGCACCGTTAAGATCGGACTCTACGAATACCAGGTGGGACTGAATGCCAGCCCGCCCGAGTTGTCCCAACTCAATTCGCTTCCCATCAAGACGCTGCCGAACGGCACGACGCTTTATGTGCGGGACGTGGCCAACGTCCACAGCGGAAATATTCCCCAGACAAACATAGTCCGATTCAATGGAGCGCGTGGAACGATGCTCGTTGTGCAAAAGACAGGAACGGCGTCGACCCTGGACATTGTCAAGGCAGTTAAGGACAGGCTGCCGCTGCTTCGTCAGCTCTTGCCCGATGGCGCAGAGATCTCGTTGCTTGCGGATCAATCAGTCTTCGTGACCGGAGCAATTTCAGGAGTGGTTCGTGAGGGTGTTATCGCGGCCTGTCTGACAGCGATCATGATTCTGCTCTTCCTTGGGGACTGGAAGAGCACACTAATCATCGCGATTTCGATACCGCTCTCCATTCTTGCATCGCTCTCCCTCTTAAGCGCGATTGGGCAGACGATCAACATCATGACCCTTGGCGGTCTTGCGCTCGCCGTCGGCATTCTCGTTGATGACGCAACAGTTACTATTGAGAATATTGACAGGCATCTTGCCGAGGGCAAATCGGTGATTGACGGCATACGAGACGGCGCCGCTCAGATCGCTATTCCCGCTTTCGTTTCGACCCTTTGCATCTGCATTGTCTTCGTACCGATTTTCTTTCTCTCTGGCGTCGCGAAGTACCTTTTCATTCCGCTTGCTGAAGCGGTGATATTCGCGATGCTCGCTTCTTATATTCTCTCCCGAACGCTCGTGCCGACGCTGGCCATGTATTGGATCAAGGGGCATTCCGAAGAGCCAAAGAACGCAGGGCGCAGGTTTTTCCTTCTCTCGTGGGCGTCCGCCTTTCAGCGGGGATTCGAAAACCGCTTCGAGCGATTTCGGGAAGGTTACCGCGACGTGCTCAGTCTCTGTTTAAACAACCCGAGAAGAGTCGTTCTGCTGGTGATCGGATTTGTGATCGCCTCGTGTCTCCTTTTTCCTTTCCTGGGGCAGGATTTCTTTCCCGCGGTGGACGCGGGCCGTTTTGATATGCACGTCCGCATGCAGTCCGGCACGCGCATTGAGGAAACGGCACGAACGGTAGACGAGATCGAGGAAATGATTCGAAAGATCATTCCTGCCGACCAATTGGGTGAGATCATCGACAATCTGGGACTGCCCTACAGCGGCATCAATACTTCGTATAACAACACCGGCACGGTCAGCCCTGCGGACGGCGACATCCTTGTATCTCTCAAGGAAGGGCATGGTCCCACCAACGATTTCGTCCGCAAGATTCGATTGGAGATGCGCAAACAGTTCCCGGACGTTACGGTTTGGTTTCCTCCTGCCGACATCGTTGCTCAGATCCTCAATTTCGGATTGCCAGCCCCGATCGACGTCCAGATCGTGGGATCTGATCGCGACGAGATCTTCGGCTTCGCGAGCAAATTGTTGACCACGCTGCGCAAGATCCCAGGCTTGGTGGATCTTAGGATCCAGGAACCGAACGACACTCCGCGATTCGACATAACCGTGGACCGAACTAAGGCTTCCATTCTGGGCCTGACCGAACAGAGCGTCGCAAGCAGCGTGCTGAATGCCCTGTCAGGCTCTCAGCAACTCACCCTCAATTTCTGGGTCGATCCGACGAACGGGATCACGTATCAGCTGAATGCAATGGTGCCTCAGTATGATATCAGCTCTCCGGACGCGCTCATGAACCTTCCAGTCTTGGGAAGCACGACTGGCCAGAATCAGATTCTCGCAAATGTCGCAAGCCTTTCGCGGAGCCAAACTTCACCTGTGATGGATAGGTTCAATATTCGGCCTGCCATTAACATTTTCGCCGGAGTGGATGGCAGAGATCTTGGCGCCGTCGCAAGCGATGTGCAAAAAGCAATAGATGCTTCCAGGAAGGATCTGCCTCGCGGGAGCGTCATCACCCTTCGCGGCCAGGTTTTGACGATGCAAGATTCGTTTTTCGGTCTCTACGTGGGGCTGGTTTTCTCGCTGGTCCTAGTTTACCTCCTAATAGTCGTGAACTTCCAGTCTTGGAGCGAGCCCTTTATCATCATCACAGCGCTTCCGGTCGCGCTTGCCGGCATCATTTGGATGCTTTTCATAACGCAAACAACCTTGAGCGTGCCGGCGTTGATGGGTGCAATCATGTGCATGGGCGTCGCCACGGCGAACAGCGTTCTGGTGATAACCTTTGCCAACGAGCGGTTCGAAGAAACCAGAGATTCCTATCTTGCAGCCTTGGAAGCTGGATATACTCGTATTCGTCCGGTTCTGATGACGGCGGGAGCGATGATTATCGGTATGTTCCCCATGGCACTAGGCTTGGGAGAGGGAGGAGAGCAGAATGCGCCCCTCGGACGCGCGGTAATCGGCGGGCTGATCTTTGCAACAGGAGCGACGCTGTTCTTTGTTCCGACCGTGTTTAGACTCCTTAGAAGACACAAGCCTTCCGCGCTCAGAATTCCAGAAGCCGCAAAATCCTGAAGCCCGATGGATGACGATTCGACTTCCAGGGAGGCGGACAAGCAGGCGGATCTGGGGCGTTTGGATCGCGGCGCGGTTTTGGGAGAGGCTCGAGCGCAAGCGAAACCACGGCGCATCGGCTTGTGGCTGTTGCTAGCTGCCGCGTGTCTTGTGGCGGCGGCTTTGATCGGCCTCGTTGCCAGGCAGGTTCAATTCAAGAAACTGCAGCAAACAACCAGCGCTCTGTCCGAGCAATTCGTTGCAATCGTCCGGCCCGAGAAGGTGCCAGCAAAGGTGACGCTGAATCTCCCCGGGCAGACCCAAGCCTACACCCAGGCTCCAATCTTTGCTCAGGTCAACGGGTATTTGAAGAAGTGGTACACCGATATCGGAGCAAAGGTCAAGATGGGTGATATTCTCGCCGAAATTGACACGCCCGCGCTCGACCAGCAACTTGCGCAGACCAAAGCAGCCCTTAAAGAGTCGCAGGCCGCCCTATGGCTGTCTCAAGCAACATACAATCGGGGATTAGACCTTGTAAGCAAGAAGGTCATTTCCCAACAGGACTTTGACGTTCAGGCGGGTGACCTGCACGTTAAGCAGGCCACGGTGGTCGCGGATGAAGCCAATGTTGGGCAACTCCAGGCCTTGGAAGCCTTCAAGATACTGCACGCCCCCTTCGACGGTATGGTCACCGCGAGGAACATTGACATTGGCGCGCTTGTTAGTACGAATTCGAGCAGCCCGCTCTTTATAGTCTCGCAGGTAGCTCCTCTTCGTGTCTATGTAAACGTGCCCGAAGGCCTGGCTGCCTCCATTAAGGCAGGCGTTAAGGCAAATCTAAGGTTCGATACTTTCCCTGGAACCCAGTTCCCAGCAGAAGTCGTTGCGACGGCCGGCGCCATCGACCCCACCACACGCACGCTTCTCACGCAATTGGCGATTCCCAATACGGATGAAAAACTTTTCCCTGGCGCATACACTACCGTTCATTTTGAACTGCAGAGCTCTTTGCAATCGCTGCTCGTGCCTGAGAATGTGTTGCTTTTTAGAGGGGAAGGTCCGGCGGTTGGAATTGTCGGATCCGACGGCAAGGTTTCCATTCGCAAGATTAAGATCGATCGGGATCTTGGAGACACTTTGCAAGTTCAGGGTCTTTCCGAAGGCGATCAGATCATCATCAATCCCTCTGACAGCTTGGCCGACGGTGACCCCGTGCAAGTCAAGTCTTCCGCAGATTCGCATCCGGGAGCAAAAGAATAGTGCCGCGATTGCCGTTTGCGAAAGCAGGTCGGCATTGCCCTGGCGAGTGTTTGAGCTTGCGAGTCCCCGATTGGTTAACTGCGCAGCCAAAGGAAGGCGAAGATGTGAGTTTTGTCGAGCCGATCATCCTTGGCGTTGTTCAGGGCGTCACTGAGTTTCTTCCGATTTCTTCGAGTGCACATCTGAGGATCGTTGGGGAGTTTCTTCCCTCGGCGAGAGATCCTGGGTCCGCCTTTACGGCCATCACTCAAATCGGGACAGAGGTGGCGGTGCTCGTCTATTTTCGTCGCGACATTGCACGGATCGTGAGTCGATGGGCCCGGAGTCTTCGCGGCGAGGTTCCCCGCAGTGACCCCGATGCGCGACTGGGCTGGCAAATCATTGTCGGGACAATTCCGATAGGGTTGGCAGGCTATTTGGCGCAGCGGCTGATTCGCTCCACTTTTCGTTCGCTTGAGCTGACGGCGGTCGTTCTGATTGTCTTCGGCGTGGCGCTTGGCGTGGCCGATAGGATCGGCACGGGCTCTCGGGAGTTCGATGACCTCCGACTGGCTGACGGCCTTTTGTGTGGACTCGCGCAGACTCTCGCCTTGATTCCGGGGGTATCACGCTCGGGCGCCACCACGACGATGGGGCTGGTTCTGGGATTTTCGAGACCCGCCGCGGCCGAATACGCGTTTCTTTTGGCCGTGCCAGCAGTCTTTGCCAGCGGATTGTATGAGCTGAGAGCTAGTCTCGGCAAACCTGGGCCTTATAGCCTTAAAAGGACCGCTCTGGCGACCTGCGTCTCTTTCGCTGTCGGTCTCGGAGCCATTTCCTTGCTCATGAGGTTCGTCTCCAAACGCAGCTTTTTGCCATTTTCTCTCTACCGTATTTTGCTCGGGGCCAAGCTCCTTGCGTTGATGGCGAAGGGTATTCTTCGAGCGCACTGAGTGTCGTGGCTCTCCACATAATACTTGAGACGTCACGTAACTTTGTAGTCGGCGATCTCCCCACCGGCCGGGCCCTACGACCGTGAGGACACGATGCGCGATCGTTCGAAGCTCTGTAAGGCTCAGACCCCGATGTCCAATTGCAGCCGTCTCGTTCGTCTTAAAGACGAAAGCGGTAACCATTGATCAAGCGAATACAATGAAGTCATCTGAAACGAAACTGGAACCAATGAACGTCACTCTCCGTCCGCGCTTCGAAAGTCACGGACCATTGCTGATGGCAGGCTTGCAAGCGCGCTACACGTGCGAAACTTTGGATGATATTCCGAAGCAATGGGAACGTTTCATCTCGCAGGTGGGGAAGGTCAGCAGCCGGATCGGTGAAGCCGATTACGGTCTCTGCATTGATATGTCTGCTGGGGACAATGGCTTTGACTATGTCACGGGTGTTCAGGTCTCCGATCTGGGGAACTTACCAGCCGAATGGGTCGGCGTGCGAATTCCCGCGTAAACCTACGCCGTCTTTTCTCATCCCGGTCGATGTATCGACCATCAGACATACAGCTCGTGCGATTGGGTAGGAATGGCTACCTCAGTCCGGACGCGAACCGGCCCAGCCGTCGCGTGGAGAGCCCAATTTGATTGAGCGGTTTGGCCCGACAATTCGATCCGAACACAGGCACTGGCGACATCGAACTCTGGCTCCCGATCAAGGCGTGAACCCGATGTCGATCATGCAACGCGATCGCGAAGCAATGGCTCTCTCATGAAAAAGATGTACCCCGGGCATTGTCATTGTGGGGGCGGTTCGCTTCGAAGCAGATCTCGACCTGAGTGCTGGCACCTTCAAGTGTAATTGCTCAATGTGCAGGATGACGAGACTGTGGGGCGCTATCGTTGGAGCGGACTGGGCGGGAAATTTTATGCCGTTCGGGTCAATTGCCTGGATGGGGTCGATATTGATGAAC
>DATLIT010000444.1:0-4510 GCA_035539295.1 Terrimicrobiaceae bacterium
TCGAGGAAGGGCTTCAGGGGCGTCGTCGGTTGGTCATCGACAAAGACAAACTGTGGTTGCCAGACAGGCAGATTCGTAATTCCTTCCTGACATGAATACTTCGTCTCTCGGTCTTCGTTGCGTCAAAGTGATCGCACTCTCGGTATTAGACTCTGACCGGGCGAACAAATTCTACGGCGAGACGCTTGGGTTGCCGCCAGAGTATGAAAACAAGGAGCAAGTTGGTTATCGGGTAGGCGACACGATTTTGATGCTCAAAGCGAATTCAGATGTCTCCCCTACGCAGACGCCAAATCCCCGTGTCACG
The DNA here is from genome assembly GCA_035539295.1 of Terrimicrobiaceae bacterium. Classification (GTDB taxonomy): domain Bacteria; phylum Verrucomicrobiota; class Verrucomicrobiia; order Chthoniobacterales; family Terrimicrobiaceae; genus DASTFP01. Next base: position 308 of record DATLIT010000444.1, read on the forward strand.
ATCGAGACCGAAAATGCCCGGGACACGGAAAAGGGCCTCCGCGAGCGAGGTGTGGTAATTTCCGATCCAGTTCAAGTATACGACGAGGTCCACTGGGTCGGAAGTTTCCTGGACACCGAAGGGAACAAACTTCGGTTCTGCTCGTACACCTGAGCGACCCGTTGCTATCTGTCATTCCCACAGGTCATGACACCTACCGCGGATCGCTTGGTGTCGCTCATGCCTCCGACGATGCAGCCTCCAAAGGCTAAGCTGGAAGATCGGACCCGGGACGACCTATCTTATCGCGCCTTGCGAAGGATCTGCACCTCCATCGGCTTTAAAGAAACAGCTATGACACGCACCGGACCGTTTGTAATTGCGCCGTTTGGCTCGTGTATTTCGACAGTGCCGGCTGCCTTCGCCACCACCTGACTCGGATCCTGCGGCTGCGCTTTATTGCTGAAAAGCCGTTCAATCTTGTCGTTATCGGCATTCAGGGCCAAGTCGATGACAACCTCGCCGGCGAAAGGTTGCGTCGTACTCGTATTGGCGACGACCAGGACTTCCTGATTGTCGAGGATCCTTGAGAAGGCGAGCACGCCGCCTCCAACACGTGAGATGTCGAAGTGGACACGATCGCCAGAGAGCGGCCGGAAGAATTGTCGGCCGTAGCGGAGCGCGGGTTGTTTAGCACGAACCCTCGCTATTTGGGCGATGGCTTTATAGAAAGGGTGCTCCCGGTCAAAGGCGTTTCCAGGCACGCCCCAAAGGGCTTCGCGGACCGCGAGGTCAATACCGCCAAGGCCGTGCAGAGCCTGTTCGGTCCCGTAATAGAGGCAGGGAATGCCAATCAGACAGTAAAGGCAAGCAATCCCCATGGTGAGTTGATCGTCGAATCGACGCGGTTCGCCAGGATCGCTGAAATAGAATCGAGCGTGCATATCATGATTGTCCAGAAAGGTGACGAAGTAGCTCGACGCTTCGCCATGCGAACTGAGCAAGCCGCGCTGGACATTCTTCCGATGTTGAAACATGTCGCCTATTCTCGACGGCGGCTGGTTACCTTTGAGCACTTTCGGGAGTTCAAAAAACAAGGGGAAGTCCAGGGCCGCATCGACGCCGATCGGGTCCTCGACTGCTCCTGCATCGCGGCCAATGAATTGCGCGATCTTCTCTTCATTGTCGAAGACTTCGCCGAATGTGAAGAAGTTCTTTTTCCCGATGCTGAGAGCGTACTCGCGCATCGCGTTGCCGAAAATGCGCGCAAAATCCCGCTCCACATACTTGAGCGTGTCGATACGAAAGCCGTCGACGTCGAATTTGGCGATCGCGTATTGATAGGCGCGGATCAGGATCTCGCGAACTCGTGCTCCATCCGTAACGAATTCCTTGAGCGTATTGAAGTCGCCGCCGCTTTCGCCACCCTTGCCTTTGCGGCGAAAAAAGTCGTTGCTGTGCAATTCGCGCGGCCAGATCGCCGCGTCGCTGGGAAGATTCTCAGGGGCTTGACTAATATCCGCCAAGCCGGCACCGCCATGCTCGTCATGCCACCGAATACTGTATGGCTGGTCGCGAAAATCAGCCATTGCTTCGTTATTTTGCCCCGGACCGAGGTCGTAGCCAAATACGTTGCCAGCGTGATTGAGGACGACATCGAGAATGACGTAAAGCCCCCGGGCGTGTGCTTCGTCAACGAGACGGCGCAGCTCCTTCTCGGCGAGTTGCGGATTCGCGCTGGCGGCGACGGGGTCCGAGGCAAACCGCGGGTCAATGGTGAGGAAGTCCTGGATGCCATAGCCATGATAGAAGGTATCTTCATAGGGACAATTTTTCAGAATCGGAGTCAACCAGATGGCTCCTGCCCCAAGCGCCTTGATATATCCGAGTTGCTCGCGCACGCCCTCCAGCGAACCGCCTTGAAACGCGTCGTGCTGGCCATCGAAGGGTTGATGTTTCGGAGGCGCGGTCGGATTATTAAATCGATCGACCATAAGGAAGTAGATGACCTGGTCGCGCCAATCTTCCGGCGAAGGGTATGGCGTCCGGATTTGAACCTGTCGCTGATCGATAATCACATCAATGCGGTTCGGTTCGTCGGCGCTGGCCTGCTCTGCAGCAATGTCGAAAGCACTCTGTACGGAATCGCTGAAGACTGACGTGGGCATATGCATATTGGCTCTTTCAAGTAGGTTTCGGTAAGCGACGTCGGAAGGAAATCTATCTTCCTTAGATCAGAAGAGATTGCGATCTTCGAATTCTTAAATGTCTAAAATGTTACATGCTGTTGCGGGAGTCTGAAGACCATGCAACTCTTGTACGGATACGCCCCGCAATCGGCTGACTCATCGAAGCAATACTAAGCAGCCTCCGTTACAAACCGAAAGGGCTTACTCCGTCAGAGGAGACGCGCCTGCAAAAGGGAACTTCGTTCGTTTGCACCGGCTGGGGTTGAGAGCCGTTTCACACTCGGGGTCGAGGACAATGATGGGTAGATCCACTCCTCGGACTGCGCGCTCAGATCATTTCACCGATGCTCGTTCCTGACGCGGCAGAGCGACGTGGGTAGCTTTGGAGCCGGCTCCGGAGATCGCCTGGTTAGCCAGTGGCGGCAGCCTTGGTTTTAGATGGAAGATACAAAAACTGGCGACATTGAGTTTCAGATGCTAACGGGGACGCGTGACGAGAGAAATGAAGCCATACGCGAGCTTCGATGATTACTTGAAAGATCAAAATCCCAGGAATCAGGCGATCATTCGGGCACTTCGGCGATTTGTAAAACGCGTTGCACCTGGGCTAAGCGAAGCGGTGAAGTGGGGAAATGGATGCTGGGTCAGCAGCAATGGACCGGTAGCCTACGTTTACTCCGCGGCTGAGTATGTGCAGTTCGGGTTCTTTAATGGTTCCTCCCTGAAGGATCCGAAAGGGTTGCTGGAAGGCCAAGGCAAATACGTGCGGCATACTAAAGTCCACGACCCTTCCGAAATTGACGAGCGAGCGTTGGTGGCACTCCTCAGGCAAGCCGCGGGCTTACGGTGAGAGCAGTGAGCGCGTTCTGGTGTTCAATTTCGCCGTGTTGGGCAGCCCGAAAACAAGAATCGCAGACAACTTAGAGCGAAATCCACCGCTGGTCAGAAGAGAGATTTCCCAGGCAGTATTTTAGCTTGCTACAATGATTGCAGAAACGAAACCGCTATCAGATCGCGTAAATCGTTCGCTTCGTGATTGAGCTCGAGAATGGATTGCAAAGCTATCGCCTCACCTAGCTAATGACAACTCAGGAATACTGCTCGCAGCGTTAGGATTCGCCTGGGACCAGAGCGTTGCGCTAGGAAGACAATTATTGTGAGCATGTTGGGAATTTTCATTTCCATTAGTATGTGGCTGATGCTCCGCCTATCTGAAGAAAATAGCTGTTAGCCGCAGAGTCTGCATGATCGTTCGGTGAGGCAGGACCTTTGACGAGTCGCTACGCGGCGATTTCCATCGTCAATGAAACCCAGACAAGATCGAGCAACTCACTACGCCTGTTGCGATCGGTCGAGTGATCTCTTCTCAAATCCGACGAGTCCTTTGAGATCGGGGTCCAGGCGATCCTCTCGATTTGCCGCAAGCAGAGCGCACTATGGCGAGGAAATGCTGCGCAATGACGGTGGATGCGCTTGAACTCGTGTAAGCACAACCTACAATCATCGGAGGCGGCGCGGGGTCGAGCAGGCGCAGTCTGACACGCGAGCCAGCCAGGCTGCGGAAGACCTCCGGCACGAGCGCTACACCGCGACCTGATTCCACTGCCGCGAGGAGCGAGGTGGCACCGTCGCACTCCACGGCAATGTCTGGTTTCCGGTCGAGATTCGCGAAGGTTGTTTCAAGCATCTCGTGGTATTCGGTATACTCCGCTCGAGCATAAGCCACCAGGGGCTCATCGAGTAGACATCGGAGCGGCACTTTCGCCATCCGGGCGAAGCGATGTCGACGAGCCGCGGCCACACGAAGTGCGTAGCGCACGATTGCCTCGAAGAGGATTCCAGGGTGTGAGCGGCTGCCGGGTTTCACCATCGCGGAAATGTGGATGCGTCCGTCCAGCAACGCCTTTTCAAGGTCGTCACTAGCGAGATCCAAAAGCGTCACGCGCACACCGGGCGCCACCTTTTGAAACGCTGTCAGCGCTCGTGGAAGAATCTCCGTCGTCGGCGAAGGCGCATAGCCGACGCGGAGTTCGCC
>DATLIT010000445.1:0-3268 GCA_035539295.1 Terrimicrobiaceae bacterium
CCCATATTCCCCAGACCGATGATGCCCAACCGAAGATCTTGCATGGAGCTCCCTTGACTGCTGGACTACCTAAGACAAGGCGGACGGAGTGTCAATCGGACCTCTCCAGCTATAGAGCAGTTCCAAGAAAGGATTCGTGGAGACTCCTCGGAAGGTCAAATGTCTGGGCCGGAGGGAGTTTTGTTGCGACCGTATCCCGCGTCCCGGGGCGGCAACGCCTTGCCTAGATCCAAAGAAACTCTGAGTTTCGATTCGTGTAGATGCTTGATTTGACGAACTCTCGGGGAGCATCGTAACGTTGTCCCTAAGCTAGTGGACGAACAGACTCAGCTCAGAGGTCAGGGTGGGAACGCTGGCGAATCCCTTCCACCGAGCTATCGAGCTGCGGTGGCCGACGATATGGACCTTATCGCTCCAGGCGGCGACGACTCTCCTTCCGGCGAAAACTTGTTCGAACAGATTTTGAGCAAATTGCCGGTGCCGTGCTTTGCACTGAATGAAGATGGCTACCTTCTCTTTTACAATGAGGAAGCCGTCCGGTTGTGGGGACGTCGTCCTGAGCGTGGAAAGGAACAATGGAGCGGAGCCTTCCGCTTGCTCACGCCAGAGGGAAAGGAGCTTCCGCCTTCGCTTTCCGCGGTGGCAAGTGCGCTGCGTGAACGCCGTTCGCTTGAAGGCGTGGAATCGACGATTGAGCGCCCTGACGGAACGCGGCGCCTTGTCGCCGACCACGTCGATCCGCTGTTTGATGCGGTCGGCAATTGCATCGGCGTGGTGAATGTTCAGCTCGACGTCACCGAGCAGCGTGAGATGCAGGAAGCCGCGCAGCAAAGGGAGGCCCTTTTTCGCGAGGTGGTGGATCACGCTCCCGCCATGCTGTGGGTTACCGACCCCGGGGGGGAATGCACATTTCTGAGCGACACCTGGTATCAGTTTACGGGCCAAACCGAGGAAGCGGGATGGATGAGCGCCATCCATCCCGAGGACCGTGAGGCTGGCCTTGTTCCTTCGGCCGCGGCGAGGGCCCGCCGCGAACCATATCGCCTCGAGTATCGACTCCTGCACGCGAGCGGCGAGTACCGCCGGGTGCTGTCGATCGCGACTCCGCACTTTGACTCGAGGGGAGAGTTCCTTGGCTATATCGGCTCGGTCCTTGATATCACCGCGCAAAAGCAGGCCGACGAATCAGCGGAAAGTGCCGTCCAACGCCTGCAGCTTGCCACCGAGGCCACCGCCATTGGCACGTGGGACTATTTTCCGACTACTGGCGATCTCATCTGGGATGCTCGCTGCAAAGAACTCTTCGGGCTTCCACCGGAGGCCCCGATAGACTACGAAGTCTTCCTCGGCGGCCTCCATTCCGATGATCGCGAGCCGACCAATGAAGCCGTTCAGCGAGCAATCGACCCGGAGGGCGATGGTGCCATCAATATCGAGTACCGGACGATCGGACTGGTCGATGGGCACGAACGCTGGATCCGCGCCAATGGACGCGCCTTCTTCGAAGGCCGTGTTCCCAAGCGTTTTGTTGGAACCGTCCAGGACATTACTGACCTCAAAAAGGCGAACGATGCGATTCAACGTCTGGCCGCGATTGTCGAGTCTTCGGAGGATGCCATCATCAGCAAAGATCTCAACGGGACTATCATGAGCTGGAATCGAGGTGCCGAGCAGATATTTGGCTATCGGGCCGACGAAGCTATAGGCAAGCCGATCATGATGCTCATCCCCTCGGATCGGCACGATGAAGAACGTGAGATCCTTCGGCGAATTCGCGCGGGAGAAAGGGTTGACCACTATGAAACGATTCGCCAGTGCAAGAACGGATCGCTGATTGATGTCTCTCTGACGATCTCCCCTCTGAAAGACAGGGAGGGAATGATCATTGGCGCTTCGAAAATCGCCCGAAATGTTACCGAAAGAAAGAAGGTGGAGCGAGAACTGGAGCATGCGAAAGAGGTCGCCGAGGCAGCCAGCCGTGCAAAAGACACCTTTCTGGCAGTGCTAAGTCACGAATTGCGGACGCCATTGACACCCATTCTGATGACCGCAGCGGTTCGCGAGCGCGACCCGGACTTGACCCAGGCAATTCAAGCCGAGATGGCTATGATTCGGCGAAACGTCGAGCTCGAGACAAAGTTGATCGATGATCTGCTCGACCTGAGCCGTATTACCAGCGGCAAGCTAAGCCTGCAGATGGAAGTAATCGACCTGAACACTGCCGTTAATCAGGTGTGCGACATCTGTCGTTCGCAGATTCAGGAAAAGGGAATTGAGCTGTCCTTCGCTCTGGACGCCCGGATTGCCCCCGTCGATGCCGACGCGTCGCGGATGCAGCAGGTTCTTTGGAATGTCTTAAAGAATGCGGCAAAATTCACGCCCGAGGGCGGCAGGATCCATGTTTGCACAGGGCGAGAAGATAGTCGCGTGCTGGTGCAGATCCAGGATTCGGGGATCGGAATTGCTCCGGAGCTGTTGCCAAAGATTTTTGATGCTTTCGAACAGGGCGACGCTCGCGTGACCAGGAAGTTCGGAGGCCTCGGTTTGGGCTTGGCGATTTCCAAAGCACTCGTCGAACTGCATGGCGGTTCGATTCGGGTGGAAAGCCCCGGTGTTGGCGAAGGTTGCACCGTCACGATCGAACTCCCGGCGGCTACCCCACAAGCAAGCGATTTGTTGATCGATCGGAGAAACATGCCGCCTTCCGAGCAACTCTTGCGGCTGCTCATCGTGGAGGATCATGCGGACACAGCTTTGCTGCTGAAGCGACTCTTGGAGGGTTCGGGGTTCGCTGTGGAAACCGCCGGCAGTGTGGCCGAGGCCCTCAAGGCTGCCGACAGCGCACATTTTGACGTTCTCGTAAGCGACCTCGGTCTCCCCGACGGCACCGGTTGTGAGCTCATGCGGCAGATGCGCGATCGGCATCCGCTCAAAGGTATCGCCATGAGTGGGTATGGAATGGAGGAGGATCTCCGGAGGAGTCGGGAAGCTGGTTTCAGCGAGCACCTTGTCAAGCCGGTCGATATTTCCTCTCTTGAGCGGGCCATTCTCAATCTCGTCTCGCAAGCCTCATGACCGCGCGGTTCGCGAGGTGAATGAGAAAGGTTTGGGTCCTTCTTTCGGGCACCGTTCGCGTGTGAAGCGACGACTTATCTTTTCTCAAAGGTGAGACGCGGTCTTCTCGTTTTCGCGGTCTCGATGGCTTGTGCCCTTGCGGGCGACGATATTCCCGAGCGCTTCGGAATTCGCCTCGAGCAGGTCCGATATC
>DATLIT010000446.1:0-5112 GCA_035539295.1 Terrimicrobiaceae bacterium
CTCCAAGCCACCGCCAGCGCACGCTCCGTGAATCGCCGCGACGGTCACACAGCGAAGCGCCTCGATTCTCGTGAAGATCTGCTGGCCAAGCTCGACGAGGCCGGGACGATCTTCCGTTGCGGCGAGCTCTTTGAGATCGGCTCCCGCGACAAAGACGGCGGGTTTGGAACTCACGAAGATGACGCCGCGCAGTGATCGCCGATTCAGCTCGTCTACTATCGCGGACAGCTGACGAAGGGTCGCTGTGTCGAGCACATTGACCGAGCTGCCTGAGCGGTCGAATCGGACAACAGCGATGCCATCACTATCGGGCTGCAGCACCACCGAAGGGGCCGTCTCTGGTAGGTCAGATCGCACCCGACTAGCTTCCTCAATCGTCGCATTCACGGGCATGCAAGCCAGAGCGCGGCGCCCTGACCTCCTCCGACACACAAAGTGACGAGGGCATTCTGACCGCCGCTGCGTCGCAGTTGCTTCAACGCGGTGAGAACAAGACGCGCGCCACTGGCGCCAACCGGATGACCGAGCGCGATCGCACCACCGTTGACATTAAGTTTTTCGTCTGGAATTTCCCCGATGCCGGTCGCTTTCAATTCTCGCAGAACCGAGAGCACTTGCGCGGCGAAGGCCTCATTAATCTCGATAACATCGGCATCGGCTAAGTTCAAATGCAAGCGCTTGAGCAGACGGTCAACCGCGTAAACTGGGCCAAGTCCCATTCGCTTGGGATCACATCCTGCATAGGCAAAGTCGCGAATGATGCCCAAAGGTTCGAGGTTCAGCTCGCGCGCGACCGACGCCGTTCCCACGAGCAAAGCCACGGCTCCATCTGTAATCTGCGACGAATTCCCCGCCGTGACGGTACCTGTCTCCGGTTCAAAAACTGGCCGTAGCTTGGCGAGCACTTCGAGGGTTTGATTCGAGCGCACGCCGTTATCGTTCAAGACGGCCGTCCCTCGCAAATTATCATAGGCGGGGACGATCTCCTCCGCCAATTTGTCGACAGCGGCAGCGGCGCGCACATGCGAACGTAAGGCGAAGAGGTCTTGCTCCTTCCGGCCGATTTCGAACTCGCGCGCAAGAATCTCGGCGGTTTGTCCCATATTCAAGCCGCACACTGGATCGGTTAGTCCCAACTTGAGGGCGGGCGTGGGAAGTAAATCGTGTGGGCGCAATCGAATCGCCGCACGTGCCTTTTGCAAAAGGCCTCTGCCACTCGCAAGTGAGGCGAGTTTGGCTCCCGCTGACTTTGGAAAAAGCAACGGGATACTCGACATACTCTCAACGCCTCCGACGAGGTAGAGATCTCCCTGACCGCCTTGAATACGCAGCACCGCTTGGGTGATGGCCTCGGTCCCGGAAGCACAATTTCTTTGAACGGTAACTGCAGGAACATCAGTTGGTATGCCCGAGCGTAACGCAGCGACTCGCGCCAGGTTCGGGGCATCTGCGGGCTGGGCCACACATCCAAAAATCACTTCGCCGATCCGGCCTGGGTCGACGCCGGTTCGCACCAGGACTCCCAGCATCGCGGCGCGCGCCAAATCCACGGCGCCCAGGCCGGCTAGAGTCGTCCCTAACTTTGCAAATGGCGTCCGCACCCCGGCAATTACCACAATCGGCTCGCTGTTCATCAGTTTGTCGTCTTGGAAAGTTGGCTCGTCTCGATCTTGGATCGACGGTCGACAACTTTCTGTTCCTTAAGTTTTTCTCCCACTCCTTGGAGTTGACGCATCTCGGCATCGGAATGAAACTCGATGCGGTTGGGATGAAGCTCGACCCGTGCGAAGAGCGCGCGCTTGATTTCCTTCGAAATCGAACTCTCCTCTCCGCCATCGGCCAGGCAAACGTGCAAAACAAGCTCATCGACCTCCATTGGATCATCATTGGCCTTGCACAACTCGATCTGCCAGGAGCCTACGTATGGCATGTCATCAAGCACATGCTCGAGCTCGTTGAAATCGACCAGCGTGCCTTTCACCTTGTCGAGCTGCATCTCACGAAAGTCCGAGCGGCGTGATATCCTGCCCAAGAGTCGGGGCATGGTCCGTCGGCAGTATGGACACGGTTCGTAGGTTAGGCCGCCTTCAATGATATCGCCCGTCCGGTAGCGCAGCACAGCGGATCCGCGAGCGTCGAGCGATGTATAGACGATTTCGCCCGGCTGGCCGTCTTCGCGAGGCGCGCCGGTCTCCGGATCGATTACTTCGACGATACCCAAGTCGGGATAAAGATGATAGCCGGACGGTTCTGCACCTACCGGAAAAAGACACTCGCACCAAGCCATCTTCGCCTCGGTAAAGCCGTAAGTTGAGATGACGCTGATGTCCCGGGCCTCCAGTTGAGAGGCGCATTCCTGCAGCTTGCGTCGCAAGCCTTGCGGCACTTTCTCACCACCGAGTACGATGCCTCTCAACTTATCGCAGCGAACACCATCGAGCGCAGCTTCCCGGAGGACATGATAGACGAATGTGGGCATCCCGATGAGGACATCCGGATTCAGCTTCCGCAACATGCGAATGTTGCCATCGGTTCCTATCGTCTTTCCGCCGCCGGAACTTAAGATGAAGACCCCAAACGCCGTTCCGGCGTAATGTGTTTGCCAAAAGGCGAGATGAGGGGCGAAGGGAAACATGTTCAGCATACGATCAGTGGTGCTGCCGCCCGCCAGCTGCATGAGACGAAAACCCGCCGTCCGCAGCGCAGCGAGGTCGTGAGCAGTGTAAACAAAAGGAACTGGATCGGCCGATCGCCCGGTGGTGCTGGTCATAAAAATCGGCCGAAACTCGCGATCGAGCTGGCGTCGAGTACGACTCACTCCCGAGACGAGACCGCGAAGAATCGTGGAGGGACGTCGTGCGAGTTGTCTTGGATCAGGCGCGATGACAAACTCCCGGGTTTTCTCCGCTCCGCCGGCTAAGTCTTTTTTGATCGTAAAGGGAATCTCTTGCAGATCGTCGAGACTTTTGATCGCCCGCCAATCCACTCCGTGTCTGCAAAAAAGATCCCGATAATACGAATGGAATGGCAAAACCACATCGCGCAGGAAAGCGCGGAGCTGCTTGGCTTGCAGCTCACGAAGGGCCTGCCGAGGCAACTTGTGCCAACAAGTCGTGAGTCGTTGGGCATTCATGAAGGGGTGAGTTGACGAGCTTGCGAATGTCCCGGAGCTTGGCTTCGGTTTCGTGACGGCCGAGGGAAATGTAACGCGCCGGCATGCTGAAATCGTGCCACCGTCCTTCGCAGGAGTATGGCCTGAGCACGACGTTTGCATTGCGGCAGGATGCTTCCGCCAGGCGCGTCTGCGCCGCATGCATGCTGCGCATCAAAGTGTCAAAGGAGTTCCCACTCGCGAACGGATTGAGCCACGTGTTCAACGCCCGGCACCATGTCGTGCCGGAAGGTTCGCTGGCAGCGATTTCACTGCGGCATGCTTTGATCGTCTGCGGCGTGGCAATGGTATTCACAGCAATAATCTTTCTCACGCCGAGGTCGCTCAAAGCATCGACCGGCAGAGGATCGCAAATGCCTCCATCGACATAGGGAATGCCTCCCCGCATCACCGGCACGCAAATTCCGGGAATCGCGAGACTCGCCAGAACCGCATCCACAACGCTCCCACCGTAAAGGACAACGCGCTCGAGGGTGTCCAGGCGGGTCGCGACGATGCGGACAGGTCGCACCAGGTCGGAGAAGTGAAGCGCCCCGATGGTTGCTTCGAGCCGCTTGCGCACGCGATCAGTGAGGAGCAGACCGCGGCGCGGAAAGATTGTCGGATCCATGAGTCTCCAGAAACCTCGAAACCCCTCGATCTCGCGTGCGAATCCTTCCATCTCATGGCCCCCGTAGCCTGCGCCCCAGACTGCGCCAATGTACGCTCCCATGCTCGACCCGGCGACAATGTCTACCTCGATGTCGTTTTCTTCGAGCACCTGAAGCACGCCAACATGAGCAAGGCCGCGCGCCCCGCCCGAGGAGAGAACGACCCCAACCTGGCAACCGCACATCTCCCGGCCCAAGCGACGAAGGTTCACCTCAAATTGAACCGCATCGCCGCTCCGCAAGTAACTGTGAACTGGGCGTTGGAGCGTCTCCTCGATATAGCCGCTCAATCCGTGAGCCTTCTCGAGATGCTCCAAATAGATAATGGGCTTGATCGCGACGCCACGATGCCCGCGCGCGTCCGCTTCGCGGCAAAGCAGATTCAATTGGAAAAGACTCTCTTGGTTCTGACGAAGGATTGGGTAAACCGAGCGGCTGCGAGCGACGATCGCGATGAGCGTCTCGATCGCGAGGTCCTGTGGTGCCTCGGCGATTACGTACGCAAACCGTCTCCGGGCACGATCCAGCACGCCTGTCAGCGCTCGCAGGAAGGCACCGTCACCAGGCCCGCACGCTCGCTGGACGAAAACGTTTCCAACTCCTGCCGCAGGAACCAGGATGTCATCGATTGCCGGCGTAGAGCAAACTTTGAGCTTTACACAGAGAACGGGTGCGGCGGTCTCCTTCGCGATTGTCGCAGCACAAACCGAAGAGATTTCTTCGAATGGAAGACCGTCTGATAATGACATCAAGCAGAGCATTCTGCTCGCACTCCTGCTCTCGTCGTCCACTGATCTGGGCACGCAGGAAAATCGACCAGCAGATCGAACCATCGCCGGCCACCGATCCATCAGCCGGCAAATATTCTGCTTTGACACGCGCACAAATTCGCGATCCAGGAGTGCTCGCCCGTGAAAGCTGCGCCACTCGCCAGCGCCTCGCCCGGCAGGGTCGAAAGATCGCTGCCAATCCGCTGAATCAGCTAAGCCCTTCAATCCCGAGAGAGGAACACCTCGGAGCAGATCACTCTGGATCAGCGGCTGGTCGCTCGGTAGGCATTCGAATGCGCGGTCGTGCCTCTCGCCCGTAGGGCACAACTCGCCGCCGGAGCGCCCTTTTGATTGCCACCAGTCTCTCAGAGCCTTTCTCATCTACCACAGCGCACGGAGACCACACGCGAGGCTGGGAGCACCTCCGCCGAGCCAGACCGCACCTGATCCCCAGTACGTCCTCTACTCTCAAGCTAAATCTGGAACAGCACTTGTCAAAGCGCAGCCGCAGCGTTGTGTC
>DATLIT010000447.1:0-7123 GCA_035539295.1 Terrimicrobiaceae bacterium
AAATCACTGTAGATGGGAGCCTCACCGAACAGAAATGGCCCCTTGGCGAGGATGATGTCAAAGGGCCCAAGAAGTCGCTCGACCTCGCTCCACAAGGCATCGCGTTGTAGCATCCAGTGCTCTTCGCATCCCGGGCCGAACTTGCGCTCCTTATGTCTTCGAACCATGGTACGCTCAATCGGATCTTCGACATCGCCCAGGTAGAATGGATCGACGAGCTTGAAGGTAACGCTCTCGACATTATCCTCGATGTAAGGAACAACGATTCTTTGTAGACCCTCGAATTGGGACGGAAAGAGGCGTTCGCCGGCAAATGTCTTGTCCACGTAGCGCGCCACATCGATGGAAGTTGGCGAGGATTCGAAGATCACCTTGTCATCATGAGCGAGGACGGGGACCTGGTAGTAAGCGCCATTGGTCAGTTCGATGATCTCCCGGCGATCGCCGTTGGCGACGTTGCGCTCTTCGAATCCGAGCCCTAAAGCTCCCAGCGCTCGACTAATGGGTATGCAGTATGGGCTGTGTTCGAGCTGATAGATCGTAAGACGCATACCAAAAGACTACATCAGCTTTTTCGGAGATGAAAATTTTCGTGCAGCCAGGAGACAAAGTGGGTAACGACCCGTCCCAGACAATATGCCCTCATGCCGCGCGCTCGCCTCTGCACCATAGGAAATAAACGACTCAATCTTAGTTTGGACGTTTCGCCCGAAGGTCCTGTCAAGCTCCTCTTTCCGGAGCGGAGGCTTCCGGAAGCAAAGCGCCGTTGGGCGCGTCTGGTTGAAGTTCAAGCCACGGGATTCAACCAACATGACCATCACGGCAATAAATGCACCGGAACAAATCCGGGCGGACTCCTTCGCTATCTTAGCCATTCGAGTTCCACCACGGATCTCGGACCCCTCTGGGAAGTCAAACAGAGCGGGAGCGGACTTATCGTTAGTTCCTACTTTCAGTTCTTGGCCAAGTTGCCTGCCTGTCGAACTTGGACCCTCGTAGAGAATGTCGGCGCTGACGAGGTCCTGCTGGAGTTCGTGAGTTCCCTCGCGCTCTTTGGTGTTTCCTGCGGAGGCGCCAGCGCCTGGGAAGAAAAGATGCGTCTTCACGTGGCCGACAACTCGTGGTGCGCGGAATGTCAATGGCGGTCGGGCAAGATGCGCGATTTCGGTCTGAGCGCTGCTTACCGACCTGAGGCGGGGAGCGGCTTCTCTCTCAAGCGAGTGGTCATCTCCAATCAAGGGACTTGGTCCTCACTTGAGCATCTGCCGATGGCAGCTTTGGAGAACAGCGAAGTGGGATCAACGCTCTGCTGGCAAATCGAACATAACGGATCCTGGTATTGGGAAATCAGCGATTTGGCGCACGAGTTGGTTCTGCGCGTTTCCGGTCCCACCTACCGCGATGGGCTTTGGAGCAAGCGCCTGGTTCCTGGCGGGAAGTTCGCCTCGGTTCCGGTAACATTTACTTTTGTCGAAGGCGACTTTCAAAGTGCCTTGGGAACGCTGACCCGCACGCGAAGGCTGCTACGTCGACCTCACCGCGATCTGGAGACACTCCCGGTCATTTTTAACGATTACATGAACTGTCTCTGGGGAAATCCCACCACCGATGCTTTACTGCCCATCATCGATAAAGCCGCCGAAGTCGGTGCCGAGTACTTTGTGATCGATGCGGGGTGGTACGCTGACCTGGGCGAAACCTGGTGGGAATCTGTCGGGGCGTGGCAACCCTCGCTGACGCGTTTTCCGGCGGGACTGAGCGAGGTCATTCAGCACATTCGCGCCAAAGGGATGATTCCCGGTCTTTGGCTGGAGATCGAAGTCATGGGAATCAATTGTCCCCTGGTTCGTCAGGTTCCGGACAGTTGGTTCTTTTTGCGGGACAGAAAACGAGTGATCGACCATGGTCGCTATCAACTCGACTTTCGCAACCAGGAAGTGCGCACACATGTCGACGGGATCATCGAACGGCTTCTGCGCGAGTTCGGCATTGGCTATCTCAAGATGGATTACAACATCAATGCAGGACCTGGGACGGACAGAGCGTGCGATTCGCCAGGCGATGGATTGCTCGAGCACAATCGCGCCTATCTGGATTGGGTGAAGAGTGTCTTCGATCGGCATCCTCAATTGATCATTGAGAATTGTTCGAGCGGCGGCTTGCGCATGGACTATGCCCAGCTTTCCATCCACAGCATTCAATCGGTCTCCGATCAGACAGATTTTCGCCTCAATGCGATCATCGCGGCGGCGTGTGCCTCGGCAGTGACTCCGGAACAGGCTGCAATCTGGAGCTATCCTTTAAAAGGGGCCGACGAAGAGGAGACGATCTTTAACATGGTGACTGTGCTTCTTTTGCGGATCCATCAAAGCGGGTGCGTTCATGAGATTTCCCCGGCCGGCTTGGAATTGGTCAAAGCAGGCATTGCCGTCTACAAGGACATCCGAGCTGACATTCCCAGAGGCATTCCTTTTTGGCCGCTCGGGCTGCCGCGCTTTGGCGATGGTTGGGCAGCGTTTGGCCTCGATTGCGGAGTCAATGGTTACCTGGCGGTGTGGCGGTTCGAAGGAGAGCGCCGCAGCCCAAAGATCACTCTGCCAACCGGCACGAAGAAGCACACCTTCAAGTGCATCTACCCCGCGGCGCGATTTCCCAAGTATTCGTGGTCTCGTGACCAGCTTGTTATCACGCTTCCTCGGGTGCATTCTGCGCGTGTTTTCGCCTTTCAGAAGCGTCAAGCATCCGAAGGCGTTAAGATTATCTACGCAAGTAAATCGACAGGCGCTTAGCACAAGCGCCTCCACAAATTTTCCCTCCTCTAGAGCCCGCGCAAGCCGGCCTTTTGGCAACGATATCGTTGGCGGCGCAACATGCCGGGATGTGAGAAAAATTCGCCGCCAATCCAGTTACCGGCACAGGATCGGTCACGGTGCCAATCGCGACGACCCCTGGCCGCTCAGGATTCGGACCTCAACTTCTCTCTCGTATGATTCCTGGTCGGCCAATGGCCCTTTTGGCTTCGGCTGGTCACTAGGGCTTCCTCAACTGCGCTCCGTTAGCGCGGGCCTCTTTTCGCGCGTCATCCCCACGATCAGGTATCGACATCGCCCTTCTGAGTAGGGCTCATTTTTTTGTCGAAACGGAGTGAAACCACAAGAACAAACTGTCTTGGCTACGGGCTTGCCTTCAGTCCCGAAACGCTAAAAAGAACGCAGGGGATCGCGTTATTCAAAGATCCCGGTTTCCATGCCCCGTCTGATATTCAGCGCAAGACCCTTAGCTTCCGGAAAGCTCGATCTATGCGCGACAATGATGGTTACGAAACACGTCTTGCTGCCAGTGGCCCGACAGTGCACGGCAAGATTGAAGTCTGGATTAACGAGAGCCACATCGTCCGCGCGCTTCATAAGCTTTCCGGAAACCTCTGAGGCCACCGCAGCTTGCGCGCGCTTGAGGCTCTCTTCTTTGCTGTGGTTTAAAGATAACAACGAGTAAAACAAAGCTGGAGGTGCGCCTTCAGCTTTCTGTTGTGCGACGGCAAAAAGCGCGACGATGCAAAAAAACGCAACCAGAAGTTTGAGGGACGGATGACGAGTAAGCATGTGTGAAGTTTAGGCTTACTTTGTTCGCCACATCAATGTCTCTCCTGAGACCTTACTGCCGGAGCGAGGATACCTAGCGACATCTCAACCGCAAGCGAAGCTCGAAAGGACGAAATAGTGTCTGCGCATGCGTTGCTTGACATCCAACAGATGCTCCCTTGACCATTAGGGGTTACGACTGGAATCGAGCATCCGGATCTTCTCCGCTGCCAGCCGGGATCCTCGCCGCGCCCTTCGTGTTTAAAGTAGACGAAGAGGTCGCTCCATTTGCTCTGTTCGGCGAGACGCCGAACACCTGTGCGCCCACGAGCGCGCTCCAACAGTTGGATGAGAGTCCCGAACCGGAGGGAGCTGAAGCTGAAAGCAACTGCGTCGCCGGAGAGGTGGGGTGGAGAACAGTTGGAGGCGAACACGAGCCCGTAAGCAGGAAAATGTTAGACTCATTTCGGTTTCAGACGTCGGCGAGCCTTCTGGTGAAAGCCAAAGCCCGAGAACTTCAAGCTGTCTTCACTAGAGCCCGCGCAAGCCGGTCAGCAAGAGCTCGGCGTTGGACTTCGTGTGTTGAAGGTTGGCTGCGAGAACCTCCATGGCTTCCGCTGCGGGAAGTTCCGAGAGTTGGCGCCGAAGCACGACGATACGCTCATACTCCTCAGGGTGGTAAAGGAGCTCTTCGCGTCTGGTGCCCGACTTTACGATGTGAATGGCTGGGTAAATGCGTTGCTCAGCAATTGAACGGTCCAGGTGGACCTCCATGTTGCCGGTGCCCTTGAACTCCTCGAAAATCAAATCATCCATCCTGCTTTGCGTCTCCACGAGGGCGGTGGCGAGAATGGTGAGGCTGCCGCCTTCCTCCACGTTGCGGGCGGAGCCGAAGAACTTTCGCGGCCTGGCGAGCGCCTTCGAATCGACACCTCCGCTCATGATGCGTCCTTTGTTTGGTTGGAGATTGTTGTAGCCGCGCGACATGCGGGTGATCGAATCGAGCAGGATCACGACATCTTTTTTGAGTTCCACGAGGCGTTTGGCGCGTTCCGCGACGGCCTCGCAGACTTGCACGTGCCGGGTGACCTGTTCATCGAAGGTTGAACTGTAGATTTCGCAGTCCAGATCGCGACGCAGATCAGTCACTTCCTCGGGGCGTTCATCCACCAGTAGCAGCATCAAGACGATGTCCGGATGATTAACCCGGATGGCAGTGGCGAGGGCCTTAAGGATGAGCGTTTTTCCGGCACGCGGCGGAGCCACGATTAAGCCGCGCTGGCCCATTCCCAGTGGCGCAATCAGATCCACGGCGCGAGCGCTGATCGAAGGATCTTGAGCTGCTTCCAAAAAGATACGCCGATTGGGGAAGAGCGGAGTAAGCTTGTCGAAATCCGGCGGCTTTTCCCAGTGGGGCGCCGGGACGCCTTCGATTTCCAGGATTGACTCGGCCACCAGACCGCGCTCGCGCTCCTGGGGAAGCCGGAGCGCGCAACGCAGCATCAAACCTGATCGGAGGTCGAACGGTCGAAGCAGGGCGGAAGGAACATGGACGTCGTCCGGTCCAGGCTTCAGGCTGAAAGCGGGCCACCGTAGCACTCCGTGGTCAGCTGTGAGCTCGAGAAAACCCGTGGCGAGCACTTCACCACCCTGGCTCAGGTGAAATCGCGCCTGGTCGAGGACCATATGATGGCGGGAGCTTTCCACGCGCACGCGCATGCCCAGCTTGGCACCGCGGGCAGCGAGTTTTTCCAGGCTCAGCCTGTGAAGGTCGTTGAGAAGAAGCGGCTGAGCGACTGCGCTTGTTTCTGGTGGGTTTTCAACCGTCTCAGTCATCATGCAAATAGCGGGCAAGAAGCTCGACCTGAGCGGTGAGAGCATCAAGGGAACCATCGTTCCAGATGAGGTGATGTGTTTTGGAGATTTTGATGTCGAACGGCATCTGTGAGGCGATGATTTTCTTGGACATTTCGGGGCTCAAGGCGTCCCGCGCACAGAGGCGGGCAAGTTGAGTTTCAACGGAACAGCCGACGGTGATGATTCGATCAAACTGTGCTTCCGAGCCTGTCTCGAATAAAAGCGGAATATCAGCTACGAAAAACTTCCCCGCAAGTTTGGCTTTTTGTGCTTCCGCTAGCCAACGCCCTCGAACTACCGGGTGCAAGATCTCTTCGAGTGCTCGCTTCTTATGAATGTCGCCATAGATTAGCTCTCGAAGGAGTGCACGGTTGGCCTTTCCAGAGGCATAAGCATCCGGGTGGACTCGCTCCAAGATCTGTTCTCGTACGGCGGCCTCTCCTTCAAGTAGTTCGCTGACGCAAGCATCGGCATCAAACGCGATCGCACCGATGCGCTCCACGAGAAGGTCGCGACAAATCGATTTTCCTGAAGCGATACCGCCGGTTATTCCCAAGATCGACATTGGAACAGATGGGGCCACCCTGCCGCCCTCGAACGACCGCCCTACAAGTCAATAAGTCAGTGCCAGAGGGTCCCGCGCCGGTCTGGTTTTCGCAGGCATCACCCTTGGTTACTTTCCAAAGGTCGGGCTCTCGTAGACCGGAGGTTGAAGCTCTTGGGGAAGTCCCAAAGGCTCGACAATTTCCTCGACATCTTCTTCCAAGCGCACGGGTCTTCCCTCCGCATCCATTAAGCGCGCGGTCACGAAGATAATCAGGTTGCGCTTAATCTTTTGATCGACATTGGAGCGGAAGAGGCGCCCTGCAAGAGGGATGTCTCCGAGAATGGGAACTTTGTCCTGAACCTTTTGAACGTCCTCCCGCACCAGACCTCCAAGCGCGACGGTTTGACCATCCCAGATGCTGACACTCGTAGTAACCTTACGGGTGGAAAAGATCGGCTGGTTGATGACGTTCTGCGTGAGGATAGCCGTGTCAATCGTCTGGGTCAGCGGGTTGAAAATTGGTCCTAAAATGGGGGATCCGTAGTTGATGAAACCGTCGAACTCGACAACCTCCGGGGAAAGATTCAGATCAATTGTGTAGCCGTCGGGACCGATGATCGGCTCCACTTCCAAGGTCACGCCAAGATTCCTCGTCTCGAACGCAGTCGGGGTCGAAGGCGTAACGACACCCTGGCTAACGAAACTTCCTGGCGGCACCGACACGGTCGAACCTAGGCCGCCGGTGGTACTCGGCGGCGGCGGTTCCGGAGCGTTGAATTCAGTAGGATAAGGAAACTCGCGGGCGACACGCACGATCGCCTTGCGGCCACTCTTGGTAGTTACCTTTGGAGCCGACATCAGATCGACGCCTTTCTTCTGGTTCAGGGCGCGGATGACGACTTGAAATTGCGGGTTCGTGAAGATGCCGGCTATGCCAAAGATTCCGGGCGCCTTGCCGATGACGGTGGTGCCGAGCAGCCCGTCGATGCTATTGGCGGTAATCGCGACGTTGGGGCCGGTGCCGGAACCGGATCGCAAACCGCCGGTTACGGGATTTTGACCGACAGGAACGCCTCCAGGAGCAACAAAGGGAAAGTTAGCTGGATCTGGGGAGGTCGGGAATAGGTTAGTTCCAAAC
>DATLIT010000448.1:0-5554 GCA_035539295.1 Terrimicrobiaceae bacterium
CGTTCGGTGTCCCGGATAGCAGAGCGACTCTCAAGGGAGCCCTGAAGATTGCGGGGAAAGGCAGCGCCCAGGGCGGCGCCTACGACGGTACCTTTGTCATCGAGGGCCGCGGGATCGAGAGCATGGGACTAAGCGGTGATCTTTCGTTGAACATGAGCTTTCGTCTGGAAAACAGCAAGCTTTCTACCCAAGGCGTGCTCGACTCCTCGCGCCTAGCCTTTTCCGGAACCGAATTCACCGACACCCATCTTCGTCTCGATCTCTCGAAGGATTTGCAACAGCACGCGGAGGCACCCCTCTTCAAGGATTTGATCAGCCGGATCGAGGGAGAGATCAAGGCCGTTCGCTTGCAAGACTATGTTGTCGAGTCGGTGAACGTCGCCTTGTCGAGCAATGATGCCGACGTTCACCTCGAGCGCTTGACACTCGCCAGGGGCGTCAACCGCGCAAGCCTGCAGGCGAACTACCTTCTCCCGGCCGACTTGAAATCGTGGGATCGCCAGCCTTTGAAATTTGATCTCAGCGTTGATGCTCCCGATCTGAGTGCGTTCGTTGTCCCGGATAGCAGAGCGACTCTCAAGGGCGCCCTGAAGATTGCGGGGAAAGGCAGCGTCCAAAGCGGCGCCTACGACGGCAGCTTTGTTATCGAGGGCCGTCGCATTGAGAGCATGGGGCTAACCGTGCGAAGCATCGACGCTCGGCTGGAAGCAGCCGACAATCAGGCACGGTTGTCGCAGCTTGAAGTTGTCTTCAATGAGAAGAACGCTATTCGCGGCGAGGGAACGGTGCGCGTAACCGATCCTTTCGACTACAGCGGATCGCTCGACGTGCAATTCGCCGACCTTTCGATTTTCCAACCTCTACTGGAGCAGGAAGCCCTGGCGCCGGCTCTCGGGGGCGCGTTAATCATCGGTTGGAAGGGCACCGGTGATCTGCGCGCACCACAACACACCGGTGACGCCACCATTGATCTGACGCGCGGACGATTCGGTGATCTCCAAGACCTCGCTGCACATGCGAAGGGCTCCTATTCACCGCAGTTCGTCAACGTGCCGGATCTTACTCTTTCGGCCCGAGGACTTGGAGATGCACTGCTTTCCCTCTTCTGGAAAGATAATCAGCTGAGCATTTTTAACGTCTCGGTCCGTCAAGGGAAGCTGACCCTGCTTCAAGGTTCGGCGGAATTGCCGCTTCACCTCGCCGAGGTGCAACATCCGGATCGGCTGATCCCCAATGATGAACCTCTGAAGCTTGCCCTACAGACTCGAGAGCTCGACCTTCGGCAGCTTTTCACCCAGCTCGGGCAAAAGAAGCCGCCGGTCACTGGAATTATCAATCTGGACGTGAACGCCGCCGGCACGCTTGACGAGCTCAATGCCAAGGCGACGCTTCGTGCCACCCGCATTCAATCGCCAGATGCGTCGCAACTCGATCCCGCGGCGGTGGCGCTTGATCTCGATTTCCAGAATGACCGTCTGTCTCTCAATGGGTCTGTTCAGCAAAGATTGATCCAGCCACTGCGGATTTCTGGGAATCTTCCGTTCGATATCGCCGCCTTCAGGAATAACCAAAAGATTGATCCCCAGACTCCCTTGGAATTGCAGGTGATCATGCCGCGTTCTTCTCTGGCCTTCGTGAGCACGCTGGTTCCGGCGATTCGTCAAAGCCGCGGAAGTGCCGCCATCGATCTAAGTGTCCGCGGAACCATTGCGCAACCAACTCTGTCGGGCGAGATCACGGCCGAGCTTTCCGCGTTGCGGTTTACTGATCCGAGTCTTCCGCCGGTTGCCGATTCCGCACTGCTCGTGAATTTCACCCGCGATCGGATTGACATTGGACGCTGTACAGGCCGCATTGGCGGCGGTTCGTTCGCCGTCACTGGGGGCATCGGAGTCCAGCGCTTGGATAATCCGACCTTAGCTTTGCGCCTGACGACGCAAAACGCCCTCATTTTGCAAAACGACGATCTTAGCGTTCGCGCCAATAGTGATATTCGCGTGGAAGGACCGCTGAATGCAGCCAGCGTTACGGGCAATGTGTTTGTCACCAGAAGCGCATTCTTCAGGAACATCGACATCCTTCCAATCGGCCTCCCCGGGCGGCCTGCTCCGCAGCCACCCGCACAGCCGGTCTTTGTTAGTTTTCCTCAGCCCCCCCTGCGCGACTGGACATTTGACATCTCGATTCGGACACAGGATGCCTTTCTCGTCCAGAGTAACCTGGCCAATGGTCGAATCACCATGGACCTAAAGCTCGGCGGAACTGGCCTGCGACCATGGATGGACGGAACGATCTTTATCGAACAGCTCCTGGCGACCTTGCCTTTCAGTCGGCTACAGATTGAGTCCGGGTTCATCTACTTCAAGCGCGACCAACCGTTCATCCCGATCCTCAATTTGCGCGGAACCTCGACGATCCGTGACTATAATATCACTGTTTACATCACCGGCCCGGCGACCGCTCCCGAAGCGATCTTCAGCAGCAATCCGCCACTGCCGCAGGCCGAGATAGTCTCGCTCATCGCCACCGGCGCAACCCCTCAGGAGCTCTCCCGCGATCCGAATGCCCTTGCCGGCCGGGCCGCCATTCTCTTGTTTCAAAAAATTTATCGGAGTGTGTTTGCCCGCAACAAACCGGCACCAGCACAAGACTCCTTGCTTAGCCGTGTTCGGCTGGATATCGGCACGATAGATCCCAAGACGGGGAGACAAGCAGCTTCCATTGGTATTCCGCTAACAAATCAACTCGTCTTGGTGGGAGGACTGGATGTCGGCGGTAACTTCCGTGGCCAGATAAAATACCTCGTGCGATTCAAATGAGAGGCTTCTGGCTGCTTGTCTTTGCGCTCGCGCTGATCTCGACGAGCGGCACGCATTCTCAACCTGAGGCGGAGTCCGTGCACGAAATACCGCCGCCGCCTCAGCTCGTGCAACCCTCGGTGACGCCTGCGCCGAAGAAGCAAGGCAAGCTTCAGGTCGAATTTCAAGGCACATCGGTTTTCAGGGAAGCGCAGCTGCGGGAAGGCATCGCCCGCCAAATTCAAGCGATCGAAGAATATGGTCTCGACGATGCCAACGCCTATGATGCCGTTTTTTTCCTGGAGTCGTTCTACCGGAGACATGGGTATTCTCAGGTCGAAGTGACCTCACAGATCCTGGGCCCTTGGCGGCTGGGGTTGACTGTTGTGGAAGGTCCACTCACGCGAATTGGCACGATTACAATCATCGGCAATGAGGCTTATGACACGGTCACATTGACCAACTATCTGCTCGGACCGACGCGCGAACGCTACCCGCGCATCCGTAAAGATACCGGCCTTCCCTTCATTGAGGCGGATATTTACAGCGGAGTGGACTTGGTCCGTCGCCTGTATGCAGCCGAAGGCTTTCTCGACGCGCAGGTTGATCCACCGGAGTTCACTCTGAACGCTGATAAAACATCCGCTACCATCACCCTAAGACTTAAGGAAGGTATCCAATACCACTTCGGCAATATCGAGTTGGTAGGTCCGATCGTCTTTCCTCGCGAAACCCTCATGGCAGAGATTCTCGAGGAAACCAAAAACATCTACACCGAGGGGAGGCTTGCTGCAGCGCGGCGCAAGCTGGAGGACTTCTACAAGAAACGGGGCTACTTCATGGCGAGCGTTGAAGCCACTGGCAATGTTGAGGCTGCTCGAGGCGGCAATGTGCCCGCGACGTTCAAGATTGCGCCGGGTCCCTTATATCGATTCGACGGGATCACTGTCAGTGGCACGGAAGGCGTCCGACCCTCGTTCATTCAAAAACGGCTCCAGCGCTTACAGGGCAAGGTTTATGATCCTGCGTTGATCGATAGTCGCTTTCGTGAGCTGATCGAGACCGGTCTGTTTCGGAACTTGCGAATCACCCCTGAAGCGATCGCGGGGGACCAAGTGCGATTGGACGTGACTGTGGAGGAGGCCCCCCCGAAGGAGGTCGGTCTCGGTCTCGGCTATGCCAGCTTCTACGGCCTGATTGTTGATCTTAGCTACACCGATCGGAATTTCCTGGCTTCCGGCCGGCCGATAACTTTTAGCGCGGAATGGAACCAACGTGGCTTGAGTGGAGAATTCAGGTATACGAATCCCTGGCTCTTTGACACCGACTACCGGTTCGAACTACGGCTCTACGCCTTGGACGCCAAACTCAAAGGCTATTCCAAGCATGAGTTCGGCGTGCAACCGACCTTCTCCCGGAAGCTGACTTCTCATTGGGAAGTTTCTGCGTTCATGCTGGCCAAGTACGTCCTCTTGTATGACATCCTGATAACGCCCGAATCCTTCGTTGGCCCCGAAGATTACTCGGTCGTTGGACTGGGAATCTCTCAGACGCTTGATTACCGCAATAACAAGGTTCTGCCCACCAAAGGCTGGATCTTTGCAACGTCGTTCGATTTTGCACCCGAGGGGTTGGGAGCAACTCCCTTCATTCGCGGCAACGCTCGGTTCTCCTACTACATTCCGGTGACGTCGAAATCTTCGCTCGCCCTTGGTGCCCGTGCGGGAGTCATCTCCTCGTTGGGCGATAAGCAGCTCCCAATCGACGAGCTCTTCTTCAATGGAGGCGCTACAACTGTGCGCAGCTTCTCGGAGCTCACCCTGGGCCCAAAGGACAGAGTCGGAAATCCCATCGGGGGGGAAAGTTTCACCGTGTTTAATGTCGAATACACTTTTCCTATCTGGGGTGACCTCTATGGCGCACTGTTTGCAGATGCAGGTAACGTCGTGCGAGAAGCTTCCCACTTCGGGGTTGAAGACATGCGCTATGCCGTTGGCGGAGGACTGCGATACAACCTACCTATTGGCGCAGTTCGCTTCGACTACGGTCTGAACCCTTCTCCAAAGCAAGGAGAGGCCCAAGGAGCGTTTCACTTTGCGATCGGAGCGGC
Source organism: Terrimicrobiaceae bacterium (assembly GCA_035539295.1). Lineage (GTDB taxonomy): Bacteria > Verrucomicrobiota > Verrucomicrobiia > Chthoniobacterales > Terrimicrobiaceae > DASTFP01. Next base: position 4,909 of record DATLIT010000448.1, read on the forward strand.
CTTTTAGATCTTTGCGGAGTAGCGATGGACTCCTCACCGTCGGCGATTGTTTGGCGATGGGTAGATCGCCGCTAGAGAAATTGACTTCTAGAAGTTGGACGGTGTCAGAATGATATGCATGTTTATTACTACCAAATAATACCTACCAAGCCGTAGCCTCGTCCAAAAGGCCACGGCGGTGATCGTGCGCGAATCTCTCCGATGAGCAAAGAACTGACCAGAATTCCAATCTCTGTGCTGGATCTCTGTCCGATCGTCTCGGGGGGTTCTGCCGCGGATGCATTCGCTCGATCGCTGGACTTGGCGCGCCTTACGGAGAGCCTCGGTTACCGCCGTTTCTGGGTAGCCGAGCACCATAACATGCCGGGCATCGCCAGCGCTGCTACCTCGGTGGTGATCGGCCATCTGGCGCAAGGCACGGAAAAGATCAGGGTCGGTTCCGGAGGAATCATGCTGCTGAACCATTCTCCCCTCGTGATTGCTGAGCAGTTTGGCACGCTGCAGTCCCTTTTTCCGGGGCGAATTGATCTGGGCCTCGGCAGGGCACCTGGAACCGATCAGACGACGGTTCGTCTGCTGCGCCAGGATCCTGAGCTCACAGGAGAGGAGTTTCCCGAGAGACTCGATGAACTGCAAAGTCTTTTGG
>DATLIT010000449.1:0-3310 GCA_035539295.1 Terrimicrobiaceae bacterium
TGACAAAATCGGTGGATGAATCAGCCAAATGACCAGAGCACACGCCGCCAGCAGGAGCAGGCTTCGCCATGGAATCCGGCGCGCCCTTCGCTCGTCAACCAACGTGTTCATCCAATCGCCATTTACCACATTGTGGGGGTCGGAGCACGTAGAAGCTCCCTCGGTTTCCGACTTGAAGCACGGACTGACGGCGCTTAGAGAAAGGGCCAAACGCCCGCTAGGCCCTGCGGGCATTATGAGAAACAAAAACTTCAACGACTGGGCAGTCGCCCTCATCGTCATTGCCTGCAGCATCATGCTGTTCTTGGCGCTGGCATTTGCGTTGAGCGGCAAAGTGCTCGGCGCGCCTTCGCGTCCGCTGCGCGTCAACTTCCACGATGTCACGGGAGTGACCCTTGGTTCTCAGGTCAAGTTCGCGGGGGCGATCGCGGGAAAGGTTGCTAGCATCCGGATGCTTACACCCGAAGAGCGCACAAAGTCAGGTGACCCTCTCAATGCCGTCCAATTGCTCCTGGCAATTAACCCGGGGGTGCCGCCGCTTCCATCAGATGTCAGCGTTAGCATAGCGGCTGACACCCTGCTCAGCGACAAGTTCGTCCTCGTTTCGGGAGGGTCTTCCCAGGCAACGCCTTTGGCGGCAGACGCGGTGCTTCAAGGCATTCCGCCAACCACCTTTGACAAGCTCACTCGCGAAATGGACGGTGCGATCGAGAGCCTGCGCGGGATGCTCAGCGGCACCAAAGGGGAGGCCGGCGACATCTTCGACCAGGTTCGACGCTTGCTCTCGGAGGCACAAGGGCTCCTCGCAGCTGCTCACCCGGTGGTGCAGGACGCGCAATCGCTTCTCACCGAAGCAAGGCCTGTCGTGCAGGATGCGAGGGCGCTCACTACGGACGCTCGGCAATTGATTGCCGACAATAAGGAGCCAATCTCCCGGGCGATCCAGCAACTCGACAAATCCGCCGCCGCTCTTGGGAAGCTTGCCAGCGACGGCAGCAACCTGGTGGCGAACAACGAGAAGAAGTTGAACGCGGTCATTTCCGACTTCAAGGTCACCTCCGAGAATTTAAAGGTGACTTCCACCTACGCAAAGATCCTCATTCGAAGCCTCTCGCAACGTCCCTCTCAGCTCATTTGGGGCACCTCAAAACCGCCGCCCTTGCCCAGCGAACAGCAAATTCTTAGGAGCTCAAAGCCTCTGCCCACAAATTGATGGTCGGGTCGATGCGCGTTCGAGAATTCGGATTGAACTCATCAACGCCGCGGATAATCTGCATGCGTGAGGTTGGCAATGAAACTCATAAGCACGATGTCGGCCGTGCTGGTTTTAGGCTCTGCGACTTTCACCTTCGCCGGGCAAAGTTACATCGTTGTCGATAATCAAACCGGCATGATCTTGGCCTCACAGAGGCCGAACGATAAGTTGCAGGTAGCCAGCTTGACGAAGATTGCGACCGCCATGGTCACGCTCGATTGGGCGCAGCTCAGCAAAGCCGATCTCAGTCAAATGGCCGTCATTTCTCCCCGAGCAGTCCGCGCCGGTGGCATTAACCCGGTCGGGCTGCAGGAGGGCGACTCCCTCAGTCTGCGCGATCTTCTCTACACCGCGCTGATGGCTTCGGACAACGTGGCCGCGACGGCTCTCGCCGAATTCGTGGGCTCTCGGCTACCCAACAACAATGGGCTCGCACCAATCAGCAACTTTGTTTCCCACATGAATGCCTTGGCCCATACCCTCGGCATGAAACGCACACTCTTTCTCAATCCGTCGGGATCCGACAACGTTGAAGGAACCCTTCCCTACTCGACGGCATCCGACATGGCCCGCCTTACGCGCTACGCCTACAGCGAAGCGGATTTTCCCTTTTTTGTCTCCCAGAAGTCCCGAACCATTCACGTCTTTCGCGGCGGCGTCGACATGCCCGTTGAACTCCGCAATACCAACGAGCTGCTCGATCGCGATGGGATTGACGGAGTGAAGACTGGACGCACTGGGCGCGCCGGGGATTGTTTGATTCTCTCATCTGAACGCAGGCCCGAGGTTCAGCGGCAAGGTGAGGCCGTCTATATAACTCCTCGACGCATCATCATTGTCCTCCTCGGTTCACAGGACCGCTTCGGCGAAGGGACCGCTTTGGCACGCCAGGGTTGGGGCCTTTATGACCAGTGGACGGCTGCCGGTCGGCAGATCAAGAAAAATGAGGCGCTCTAAGCCATGCAACAAACCAAGATAGGCGTTCTGACAAGCGGGGGAGATTGTCCCGGCCTCAATGCAGTCATCCGGGGAGTCTGCCGGGCAGCCTACAAGCTCAAGTGGGAGGTCCTCGGATTCAAAGATGGCTTCGAAGGTCTTCTTCCTCCCGGCGATTATGTGGTGCTCGATCGCCCGCGAACGTCGGGCATTATGCATCTGGGCGGAACCATTCTCGGCACCACGAACCGTGGACACTTCGTGGCGAAGGTGGCGGCCGGCGAGCGAGCCATGATCTCCAAGAAGGTGATCGCAGATGCGAAAACAACCTTTGACAAACTTGGGCTGACGGCACTCATCGCGATCGGCGGCGACGGTTCACTTTCGACCGCGCTCCAGCTCCACGAGGAAGGCATTCCGATCATCGGTGTCCCGAAGACGATCGATAACGATCTCGAAGCGACCGCGATGACCTTTGGTTTTGATTCAGCGCTGGCATGTGTCGCCGACGCGCTGGATCGATTGCATACAACGGCGACCTCGCACAAGCGCGTCATGGTCCTCGAAGTCATGGGGCGGCACGCCGGATGGATCGCTCTCTACGGCGGATTTGCCGGAGGAGCGGACGTGATCCTCATTCCGGAGATCCCGTTTGACTATGATAAGGTCGCAGAGGAGGTCATGCGTCGCGACAAGGCGGGGGCAAAGAGCACGATGATTGTGGTGGCCGAGGGGGCCTCTCCACGCGCCGGCAGACAACATCGCCATGCCACCGCCAGCGGAGAACACCGCCTCGGCGGAATCGCCGAAATCGTGGGCGCCGAAATTGCCGAGCGAACCGGCAAAGAGGTTCGAACATGCGTTCTCGGTCATCTGCAACGAGGGGGCGCGCCGACTGCGTTGGATAGAATCTTGGGGACCCGGTTCGGAATTAAAGCTGTCCAGCTCATAGTTGAGAAAAAATTTGGCATGATGGTAAGCTATCAAAACTATCTGACGCTGGACGTCCCCATTTCGCACGCTGTCAATCGGCTGCGCCGCGTGGACCCTGAAGGTCAGATGGTTGAAACGGCGCGGGCGGCAGAGATTTCCTTCGGCAACTAATGGCACCGACCGAAG
>DATLIT010000450.1:0-2939 GCA_035539295.1 Terrimicrobiaceae bacterium
TCGTTAAGCTGAATGGCCGCTTTGTCCGCGAGCGCGGGCCAATCATTGCCGGCTGCGCGGAAACGGCGAACGAGATCTGCCAGCGAGCACGCTACGAGAAAATACTCCTGAAGAAAACGCAGGCCTTTTCCGGCGATGGTCGTGTCGTCGGGATACAACACCCGGGTGACGGTTTCGGCGGTAAGGGTTTCGGCCAGTGCCCCAACGAAATCTCCAGTGCTGAATTGGGCAAAATCGAAGAAGTCGGGCGTGCTAGCCGCCCAAAGCCGAAGGGTGTTAATGGTCTTCCCGCCATAGCCGATCACCGGCCGATCGTAAGGGATGCCAATGAGAGTCGACGGACGCCCCTCTACGACGCGCAACGCCCCTTCGCGGATCTCAAAGGAACAGTTGAGCTTGACCTCAACGGCTTCATTGAATCGGACGACCTCCCACGGATCGGGCCGAGCAAGCCAGTGGTCAGGTTGCTCGTGTTGCCAGCCGTTGCGAATGGTCTGGCGGAAGATGCCGTACTCATAGCGCAATCCGTAACCCATCCCGGGTAGGGCGTGCGTAGCCATGGAATCGAGAAAACAGGCGGCCAGCCGCCCGAGTCCACCATTGCCCAGCCCAGCGTCCGGTTCTTGCTCGATGACTTCCAGCGTGTCGAGCTTGTGCAGCTCCTCAAAATGCTCCAAGACCGACTCGAGCCTAAGATTGGTAATATTATTCGCGAGGGCCCGCCCCATCAGGTATTCCATTGAAAGGTAATAGACCCGCTTGGCGTTGCGCTGTTGGTATGTTTGCTCGGTCTTAATCCAGCGTTGCGAGAGCACGTCACGCGCAGAGCGGGCTGCGGCTTCAAACTGTTCGCGCGCAGTGGCATTCGTCGTGGGAGCGACTTGATCGAACGTCAAATGCCGTTCATAAAGCGCATCATCGCGGCCGGAGAATTTCACGGGGCCGCAGCTGTATTGTTCAAGCAGATCTTCTGTATTCATAGCGTTGGTTCGGTGGTGCTGAGATTGAGGAGACTATTCGCCGGATGAGTCCGGGCAAAAACTTCGCCGAGTGACGCGCGGCCGCATTCGAACCGCCCTAGTTCAGGATGCTCGCGACGATTCGCTGAAAGACGGTCGCGGACGGTGACGACGAGCGCGATGTAAGAATCGTGTTTTTGTCGCGGTGGCCGCGAGCCGAGCAATGCCACGGCAGGGGTTTCGCGGAATGCCTTGATTTGATGAGTGGCGAGATCGCTTCGGATATTTTCGGGCGTTTCATAGGGCTCTGTTGAGCTGCTGTGCGACGACCAATTGGAGTTTGCCATATAGCAATAGGATCGACTCTCAGAGGTTGGTCTTACTGGAACGACGCGCATGATGAAGCTGCAAATACGGCGCTGATCCGGCTCGAAACGCTACCCTTCGGCGCGGATCGATTTAAGTTCGGCGCGGCACGTCTCACCGAACGACTTGAGCGGATCCCCCTCTAAGGATTGCGTCATCGCGCGAATCTCTTCGAGCGAAAAGTTGGGAGAGAAATATTGTTCTGCGATCCGCCTCACGACGTTTTCCGCCTGCGCGAGGACCGCGTCAGACGACGAAAGCCGGATGCGGTTGAGCAATGCGTACGCGGACAACATCGTCTCCGGTTTGTCCAATCCATGTGCCAGCGCGTCGATGGCCAACCTTGAGCATTCATTGATGAACTCGCCGTAGAGCGTTTCGCGCTTTTGCAACTCCATGCGAATAAGCTCGCGCCTGCTCGATGTCCTTTTGGTTATCCAGGCGGCCGCTATCGTGGCCGACCCGCCGACGAGCGCGCCCAGCACCCCTGTCATTCCACCAACCAACGTCGCGTCCATCTCGTCTAGATCTAGACTAACGTCCCGCTTCGACGATCTCCTTCATGATCTTCAGCTCTTCCGGTTGCAAAGGCCCCTTTCCGGACCCTCGGATGAACCACATACCAATCTCTTTGTCGTGGCAGTAGAGGATCTGGATGGGCAGTTTCACCTCGTCGAGACGATCATCGGTGACGGCGTGATGGAAGGTTCCGCTCGTAGGATCGCTTACCACATTCAAAAACGTTTCCAGCCACGGGTGATCGGCGTATGGGAAAAGTTCGTCAGTGAGCGCTTTCAACTCGTCTACACTGATTATGCGCAATGATTCCTCCACGGCGTGACGCCGGGATTCCATGACTTCCTTCATGTTGAGATTTTCGGGTTCCATAAGTAATATTTGTTTTACCTGTTGAACTTCAGTGTTGTGCAGGAAAATCAGCACACGGTTCTTAGCGGGTGGCGGCGAAGCTCATTGTCGGACTTATTCCTCTATTTTTCTTTCGAATCGAGCCAAGGCGGATCAGATGGGACGAAAGACAATTTCTTGAGCTTAACCTCGTGCACGAGGACCCGACCTTGATGCTTGATGTCTAATTCCATTTCAGACGTAGAGCAGAACGCGCCGTAATGGCTCGCGATCCTTTCATGCGCCTGTTGGTTCAGGACGGTTTTCCCGACGGGCGCGCTGCTCAAGCGAGCGGCATTTACTACGGGAGCGCCGACCAGCGTCAGATCGCCGGCAATCCGCATGAAGCGAATGTTTCCATAGTCAATGCCGATCCCCAAACCGATATCCGTCAGAACAGTAAAAAATGAACTCCGATGCTGTTTGTATCTTTTCGCAAACACAAGGTGCGCTTGGTGAGCGGCCGAGATGGCTCGATATCCTGCGTCCGGACCACTGAAAAACTCTGGAAAGGACGCTAACAGCCCATCGCCGGTAAACTTGTCCACAATTCCGAACCTGTCACAGATCAAACCTTTCAGTTCTTCGCAAAGTCCCGCCATGAACTCTGCAAAGAGCTCCGCGCTGCGGGCGTTAAGCATCAACTCTGCTGACCGGCGGATATCAATTGACCTGATGAAGGCGGCGCACGCGGACTTCGAGGCAAGA
>DATLIT010000451.1:0-2154 GCA_035539295.1 Terrimicrobiaceae bacterium
GTATAGTCACGCGTTTGGATGCCGTGGGGACCATGGAAGGCATAGAAAACCTCCGCTTCGATACCGGTCCATTTTTCGTATTGTTCGGCCAGGCCTTCCGGATTCTCCCGCAAGAGGCGATCTCCCTCCAAGGCCGCTTTCAGATAGGCAACGACGATCTCGGGATGCTTGTCGGCGAAATCCGAACGCACTTGGATACCGTGGGTGGTCGGCACACCGGTGCTGCTGCCGTCGAGAATTTTGCGGGCGAAACCTCGAAATGGAAACAACTCCCCGAACGGCACGAAGTTCGCGTGAGCGTCGATCTGCCCTGATTTGAGAGCGGAACCGCCGACCTCTGGAGTTTGAGTGACAATTGTAATGTCCTTCTCGGGATCCCAGCCTTGATCCGCGACCGCACGCAGCAGGAATGCATGCGCTGTGGAAGCAAACGGCACCGACACGGTCTTACCTTTCAACTCGGCTACATCTTGGACCGGCGAGTTCGTCGGGACCAACAAGGCATTACCCGCGCCGCGCAGACCAGAGGAAAGTGAGGCTATATAAACCGTTTTTACCCCATTGTTCTGCGTCAGAAACGCGTCATGACCGACGATGGATGGAAAATCCGCCATCGAGACGATGTCCAAGCGATTGGCCAGAATCTCACTATTCAGCTGAGCACCGGTCGGCAAGTTTAGCCAGGCGACTTCATAGTTGACGTCCTTATACTTTCCATCGCGCGGCAGGTACTTTTCTAAGAGTTTCAATTCGCGCACAACCGGCCCTCCCGCACGCAATTGATGGTCGTATCCTGAGTTCCTATGGCCACGCGAATAGTCTCGCCTGCTTGAACAACGGTCAATGTAAAGAGAACAAGAATGGATATAATTTTCATGACTTTGAGAGATGGATGCCTGCTTGTTAGCTTTCGACGAGGTGCAAGTCTGCTGCGTCGGTTTGTGGAAGGAGACGCTCTCCGCGCAACGGTGACGCCCTCGAACTACAGGGGCGGCCATATGCCAGCTCGGCGGAGTCCTGTGCTAGGACGAGGAACTCCGTCACATAGACACCTGAGCGCGCCCGCAGGTGGTACTTGCCCGGAACCTCAAGATTGATGGTCGCTCGATAGATCGCCCACGGCTGAGAGTTCCACCGAAAATGAGAAACGAGAACTTTTCGGTTGGGATCAAAAACCTCCAGTGACGCACTCTGATTGACGCCCGCGCTCACGTTCCCCCATGCGTCCTCCGCGCGCACCATCACTGGCAAGGAGGAGCCAGTGGGCATCGCCGGTGGCGCGATGATGCGAAGCGCTGATATTGGACCGGGCGCGACGACAATGTGGTCGACAAGATTAACTTCGAAGGAGACAGATGTCCCGTCCGGGCAAACGAAGGCCCGCCAACGGAACCGCTCCTCGGAAAATGTTTGCACCCTCGTGCCCCGACCACCTCTGCGCTTATCGCCGAGGCGGAGACGAACCACGTCACCGCCTCGGAGCTTCCCCCCCATGACGGTGACCAGCATTGACCTCCTTTCGCCAAGTCGTTCGTAGGAGACGGCCAGTGCTGCCGTCTGAGAGTTGGAAAACGGTCGTTCACTCGACGCGAGTTCGACACTTAGATAATTATCGGCAGCGGGATCCCGCGTTTGAAAATCAGCCCAATCTGAATCCGGGCGAAAAGTTATTCTTAGATTGCCACTCTTGGCCAAACCCGCACTACTAACGCGGTAGCTGAGCTGGAGCTCTTGCCAGCCGCCCGCTTCGATCACCCCCTTATTGACGTGCAAGCTACCCCAGGAAGTCGCTCCTCCCCTCGGGTCAACCTTGGCTAAGCTCTCGGGAAATGCTGTGTGGCTCATCTGAAAATTCTGGATTGGAAATTGCTTTGACGTGAATGAGCTAATCCCTCGAAGCCGCCAGGCGTTCGATCGCGAGCCGGGCGGATTTGCGAACTCCACCGTCCTGGTCGTTGAGGAGAGGCTTGAGGCGATCGATCCAGGTTGGATTCTGCGACTCTCCCAAGGCAACAGTGCCAGCGATGCGCAAGTCGGCCAGCTCGTGCGTGAGGAGCGCAGCCACAGCCTCACTACCATCGGCCTGGAGTCGCGAAAGACTGAGAGCCGCCTCGCGGACCACCTGCCAAGCTGAATCTTCAAGTGTGGCTTTCA
>DATLIT010000452.1:0-8430 GCA_035539295.1 Terrimicrobiaceae bacterium
CAGTGACCTGCTCAGGCTTGACCTCGATGGCGGCAACCAGCCGAGTGTTTGCAGCGACATTGCAACCGATCTTAGGCGTCCCGCCTTGGTGCATCTTCCTCGCATTTATCAGTGCGCTGACACTCGTGAATTTTCGGGGAATTCGCGAGTGCGTTTGGGTGAACATGGTCTGCACGGCAATCGAGCTCGGCGGACTGCTCTTTGTGATCGTGGTTGCCCTCCCATACTTTGGAAGCGTTAATTATCTGGAAACACCGTCGGCTGCTGGCGCGCTCACCATTCCGTTGATCATGTCGGGAGCCGTTCTGACATTTTACGCGTTCGTCGGTTTCGAGGATCTGCTCAATCTTGCTGAAGAAGTGAAGAATCCGCAACGAACCATGCCTTGGGGAATCATCCTGGCAGTCGCGGCCGTCACCGTTATTTACGTGCTTGTAAGCATCGCGGCCATCTCTGTCGTCGCCTACGCAGATTTGGCGGACTCGAAGAAGGGCGCCCCCCTTGCACAAATCACCCGGGTGGCCGCGCCGTGGTTGCCCCACCACGTCTATACAGGCATTACGTTATTTGCGGTGGCAAATACTGCCCTCATGAACTTCATCATGGGCTCGCGGCTGATCTACGGAATGTCGCGGCAAGGACTACTACCTGCAGTCCTCGGCCTGGTGCACAGGACGCGACGGACACCGCACGTGGCGATTCTGACGCTCGCGGCGATGGTTTCGATTTTAGCCTTCTCTGGCGACATCTCTGAACTCGCCTCGGCTACGAGCCTCTTGCTGCTTTTTGTTTTCGCGCTCATGAACACCGCCCTGATTGTGCTCAAGTTGCGCAAAGGCGAAGTTCCCGGACTCTTCGAAGTTCCTCTGCTGGTGCCCATTCTCGGTTGCCTGATCTGCGGCCTTTTGGTTGTCTCGCGCGTAACAACGGCCGCTGCGGGGACGCGCGCGCCACTCATCGCAGCGATCCTGGTTGCAGCCATTGCGGTGCTCTACTTTGTCGTTCGCCCCCGTGAGCCAATCGCAGTGACCGAATGAGTGCCTTTGCGTTTGAATTTCCCTCGCGGTTGCTACTACCGTGCGCATACGTGAAATAAGTATGCGCTTTTCTGCGATCCTGCTGGTTCTCATCGTTGGTCAACTCGCGAGTCCTCGCCTGCGTGCGCAACAGGCGCCCGCCGCCGCGCCGAAAAACCTGGTGGTCAATGGCGGCTTCGAAGCATCGTCTCAACGGCAAAATCTTTGGCAGGGAGTGGACAGCGCGGGCTTTCTTACCGGTGAGCGCGGTCAGGTGCCGGTCTTAACCTTGCGTGGAGAAATCGCCGACACGGTCATGCCTATTTCCGTTGGCGCCATCGACATGAACGCGGATGGCCTGGTGGATCTTGTCACGATGGACGTGCTTGGCTATCTGCGAGTCTACTTCAACAGGGGAGACAAGCAGCAGCCCAAGTTCACCTTGGGGGATCTGGGGGGAATTTTTCTCACGCGGACGGCGCCAAACGATCCCACGATCGGACGGGAAGCGCCGGGCGCACGGCTCGCTCCAAGAATCTTTGCGACTGAGATGATGAAGTCTGGGAAAAAGGACCTGATTGCCGGCAACTACCTTGGCGAGGTGCTCTTAGTCCCGAACGGCGGGTCGGCGCAGGTGCCGGATTTCAAGCAGCCACCGGACGTTTCCAGAGCCGTCATCCCGACGATGAAAGACCCAAGGAAACGCTGGGGCAACGTATTCGCTCCATGCACCTGGGATTGGAACGCGGATGGAAAGGACGACCTTTTATTGGGGGAGGGGTCTTATTCGGCCAACAATATTCACTTGTTAATCAACCAGGGTTCCGGGGCCCGGCCCGCCTTTGATGAAAGCAAACATTATGTCCTGGCCTTCGGAGATGGGCTCGAGCAGCTGACACCCACGGTCGTTGATTACAACGGTGACGGCGCACCAGACCTCCTGGTGGCTGAGCGGTCCGGCAAAATCGCCGTCTATCTAAGCAAAGGCGAGGCGGGCAAGCTCGACGGGGCTCCGCCGGAGATATCCTTTGCTTCGTTTATTGCTGGCGCCGGCGGCAACCCGCTGACCTTCGGCGGCATCTGCACGGTCTCGACTGGAGATCTCAATGGAGACGGGCTCTTCGACCTCATTGTCGGCAAGAGCAACGGTCGCATTGCCATGGCTCTGAACGCTGGCACGAAAACCGAGCCAAAGTTTTCTCCCCCGGTGGAGCTCAAGGGAACTCCCGGCACTGCCGCCTTCCAGGTGCCTTCGGGTTGGGACATCGACTTCGGATTGAGACGCGGAAATTTTCTCGCTTTCATGAGCGTTGTCAAAGGGGAGGAGGACAAGGTCGCCCAGCCGACTGAGGGAAAGTCGTGTTTGAAGGTGGGTTATGTGCCCGCTCAAAACAAGCTTATGCCCGCGCCCTCGGTCTACACGCCGGCATTTCCAGGGTTCAGCCTCAAGGAACCCAAGTTTGATGGGTCTCCTGAGCAGATACTCATGTACGGCCCGGCGCGCTATTTTATGCTGCGGCAAGTAAATCGCTTCCGTCTGAAAGCAAATACCAGCTACATCCTTAGCTTTAAAGTCAAAGGCCGAATCGGTGATGGGCAGGTCATCGTTGGATGGACTGGCTGGAAAAAACTAAGCGATGATAAAGTTGTCCAGGGAGAACGTGGCTCAGCCGAGGTGAAAAGAAATGAGGCACATCAAGCCGTTTACGAGACGATAAAATTCACGCCGACGCCAATATGGTCTGAAGTGCGCAAGGAATTTCGGGTCGCTCTCAAGGATAAAAATTTGCAAGATCTCAAGGAGATGACCACTTCGCTCCTCGAGATCAGCTTTTCTATTCCGCCCGGTGGTGAAGCCTACATCGATGAAGTAAGCATCATCGAGCGACCGGCGACGTGAGCGGAAGGATCGGGACGGCGTTCGTCCTCGGTGCCGGATTAGGAACCAGGCTGCGGCCGTTAACACTCGTGCGGCCTAAGCCTTTGATCCCGATCTATGGCAAACCACTGATCACTTTTGCACTCGATCACCTCTGTGCAGTCGGAATAAAATCCTTCGTCATCAATACCCACCATCTTGGCGGGCAGATGGAGGCGTTCTTTCGGAATCAGAGCTATGCCGGCTGCAGCGTAAAGCTTGTTCACGAGCCGGATCTCCTTGAAACCGGCGGCGGCATCAAGAATGCCGAGGTATGGATTGGGCCGGATCCGTTTATTGTCTACAGTGGCGATATTCTGACCGACATCGAGCTCGGGGAGCTCATTGATCAACACTTCCGCAAAGGGAACGATGTTACTCTCGCCCTCCGCACGACCGGCCTTGCCGCTGGGCTCGCCCTCGACTATCACGGTCGCGTCACGGCTATCGAGCCGGGGCGAAGTCACTCGGGTGCTTTTGATTTCGCGAACGTCTCGATTTGGAACCGCGACATTTTCCAGCGAATTCCGGCAGGGGAAAAGGTCTCGTTTGTTCCCATCTTGATGGATTGGCTTCGAAGCGGGGGGAAGATCGGCGGTGTGGTCCTCAACGAGCGTGAATGGTTCAATATCGGATCGCGCTCCGAATACCTTAAGGTCCACCAGGTGATCAGCGCCCGGCACTGGCGACCCGACTATCTCAGCACGGGCGATTGGCCGGCGAGCGTTGCAGACGACGCCCAGATCGCTGCCGGCGCTCGCCTCGCCGGATTCTATGCGGTCGGCAGGGGCTGTGTGGTGGAAGGTTCTACGGTCATCGAAGATTCGATCCTCTGGGAGGGCGCAACCATCCGCGCAAGGTCCATTCTCCGGAGTTGCGTCGTTGCCGGAAGTTTGATCATATCTGGGCGGCACGAGAACGCTGACCTTACCGCGCCCGTATGAGTTTGGAACGATTAGTCCTTCAGACGCAGGAGAAATTTCCGCGGTATCGCGCGCGCGTTGAGATTGTACCTTTGGAAAAGGGGGGGTCCGACCGGAAATTTTATCGCGTTTGCGCAGGTGACGAGAGGCCGGTGATCCTCGTGAAATACTTCAGCCAAAAGGAGGAGAATCGGCTCTATGTCGAGATCGCGAGGTTTCTCGCGACCTCAGACGTAAACGTGCCGGCAATCTATTTTCATGATGCCGCCGAGGGATTGATCTGGATGGAAGATTTGGGTGATGAAGACTTATGGTCTTGGCGCCGCGCCCCATGGGATCAACGGCGCTTCCTCTATGAATCCGCACTTTTGCAAGCGAGCAGGCTGCACATCGCAGCGACTCGCGATCTTCCGAGCTCGGGTCTTCGACTGGAACGCGAATTCAGCGAGCAGCTCTATCTTTGGGAGCAGCAGTATTTCTTCGACAACTGCCTGCGCGCCCACTTCGGACTCGAGGAGTCTGCTGTCCGCAGGTACTCGCAGCTCGCTAGGATGAACGAGATCGCCGCGCGACTCGCCTCGCTTCCGCGCACACTCGTTCACCGCGACTTCCAATCGCAGAACATTATTATTCAGAACGAACAAGCCTGGCTGATCGACTTCCAAGGCATGCGGCCAGGCCTGCCGCAATACGATCTCGCCTCTCTCCTTTACGACCCCTACGTCGACCTCACAAGTAGCGAGCGCAGCCAACTGCTAAACTTCTACAAGCGCATGGCACTCCAGTCTGGCATGCAGCTCACCGGCGACTTCGACGAGGTATTTAATTTTTGCGCCCTCCAGCGGCTCATGCAAGCCCTCGGCGCCTACGGCTTTCTTGGACTTCAAAAGGGCCGCCCAGATTTCCTCGCCCATATTCCCGCCGCTCGCGCCTCGCTACGAGAAGTGGCTGCGCGTATCGACGGGTTGGACGAGTTCGTAGCCTTGCACGATTCGCTCCCATGAAAATTAGTGACCCCGGAACAGTCATAGTCGAAAACATCACCCCGCAACTCGACGGCGGGCGCTACCCCATCAAACGGGCCGTTGGCCAGGACTTGGTTGTCGAGGCGGACATTTTCAAGGAAGGACACGACGTGGTCTCTGCTCTCCTGAAGTGGCGTCCCGTTGGAGACTCCACCTGGCTGGAGACCCCGATGGAACCTCTCGTAAATGACCGCTGGCGCGGTGTCCTCACCGTTACCGCACCTGGTCCGTGGGAAATGACGATCGAGGCGTGGGGCGACACTTTCAAGAGCTGGCAAGAGGAGATCCACAAGAAATTCGACGGCGGCATTCGCGACCTTCAGAGCGAATCGCTCGAGGGCGCCGCGTTTATCCAGGAAGCCGCCACACGTGCGGTGGGAACACCCGATGTGGACTCGCTCTCCGCGTTCGCGACGCGCCTAAAGGCTGCAGCTCCGGAGGAAACGAACGAGATCGCGGCTTCCGCCGAGCTCTCCGGCTTGATGACCGTATGGGCCGACCGCTCGCTTTCGACCGATTATCATCCTTTGTTGCCCCTCTGGGTGGATGGAGAGCGCGCCGTCTTCGCGGCCTGGTATGAGTTCTTCCCGCGTTCGGCTGAGGGAAAACCCGACAGCGGATCGACGTTCCGAGATTGCCTTCCGCGGGTTGACGACGCCAAAGCAATGGGCTTCAACGTCATCTATTTCCCACCGATCCATCCCATCGGGGAGAGCAACCGAAAAGGTCGCAACAATTCAGTGACGTGCCAGCCGGGCGAGCCGGGCGTACCTTACGCGATTGGAAATTATCGGCAAGGTGTCAATGGTGGCGGACACAAGGATGTCGCGCCGGAACTCGGCACACTGGAAGACTTCGCGTGGCTCGTCGGCGAGATCAAGAAGCGGGGAATGGAGATCGCCCTCGACTTTGCGATCAATTGCTCGCCGGATCATCCTTACGTGCGGGACCATCCAGAATGGTTCTTCAAGCGGCCCGATGGAACCATCAAATACGCTGAGAACCCACCGAAAAAATACCAGGACGTCTATCCGTTGAATTTTCATAATCCGAACTGGGAGGCGCTTTGGAGGGAGTTGCACGATGTGATTGCCTTTTGGTGCGACCTTGGCGTGCGCATTTTCCGGGTGGACAATCCTCATACTAAGCCAGTTTCGTTCTGGGAATGGCTCATTGCCGAGATTCACGAGAAGTATCCGGATGCGCAGTTCCTCAGCGAGGCCTTTACACGTCCAAAGATGATGTCAGTCCTGGCGAAGGCAGGTTTTACTCAAAGCTACACGTACTTCACGTGGCGGAATACCAAGTGGGAACTCGAGACGTATCTCACCCAGTTGACGCAGACAGAAATGAAGGATTTTTTCCGGGCGAATTTCTTTGCGAATACCCCGGATATCCTGCCGTTTTTTCTTCAGCAAGGTGGGCGTCCGCCGTTCCTCATCCGGGCGGTTCTCGCGGCGACACTCTCTCCGGTCTATGGGATCTACAGCGGGTTCGAGCTCTGCGAGCATGTGCCTGTTCCGGGGAAAGAAGAGTACTTTGATTCCGAGAAGTATCAGTTCAAGGGACGCAACTGGGATGCTCCCGGGAACATCAAGGAGTATATTACTAAGCTCAATGCGATTCGGAACGAGAACCGTGCCTTTCACGAATATGCTAACCTTCGGTTCTACCACGCCGAGAACGACAACGTTCTCTTTTACAGCAGGACCACTCCGGCGCGGGATAACCTCATCCTTTGCGCGGTCACCGTGGATCCGAACCACTCGCAAACGGCCTTCGTTCATGTGCCCTTGGAAGACTTGGGTCTCGGCCCTCACGAAACCTTCCAGGTCGAAGACCTCTTGACGGGCGAACGCTTCCTCTGGACCGGCGCGCGCAACTTCGTTTCGCTAAATCCTCACACCCGACCGGCCCACATTTTCCGAGTGCGTAAGTGGGCAGGACGCTCGAATGGGCAGGATGTCTATTTATAAGCTTTGCAAGCCGTGTAGATACTGGCGACTCCCCAGCAGAGCGGTCTCGCACGGAACTCCGTAAAGCCGCTGGCTTGCATTAGCTCTCCCATCTTACGCCCGCGGGGAAAGGACTCGATCGAGCTTCCCAGATATTCATACGCTTCTCTGTGGCCCGTGATCACTGCGGCGAAGCGCGGCAGCACTTTATGCAAATAGAAGCGGTAGATGGTTCTTAGTGGAGTAGATTCCGGCAGCGAGAAATCCATGACCAGGAGGACTCCACCCGGGCGTAGTACGCGGGCCATTTCCTGCAGCGCCTTATCCCAAGCCGCCATGTTGCGAAGCCCAAAAGCGACCGTGAGCGCATCGAATTTTCCATCCTGAAATGGGAGCTGAAGTCCGTCCGCCTGCACGAGTGCTGGCACTCGCTTTCCCTTTGCAATCTCGAGCATGGGTAGGCAGAAATCCGCCGCAACGATCAAAGAACGCGAAGACGCTTTTCGCAGTGCCAGAGCAAGGTCTCCGCTTCCTGTGGCCAGATCGAGAATACGGCGAGGTTGCTCGCCAGCGATGATGCGGGCCGCTCGGGCGCGCCACCAGAAATCGAATCCGCCGCTGAGAAGATGATTAGCGAGATCATAGCGGGTTGCGATGGCGGCGAAGGTGCGGCGAACGAAGTTGGGATTCTGTTGTGGAAGGTTCGTTTCCATGACGAAATTGCGTCGGAATTCGCAAGGCCGGGCGCAGGGAAATGGAGCCGTGCTCACGAGAGGATTCGAACCTCCAAGGGTCTCCCCATGCGCTCCTGAGGCGCACGCGTCTGCCAGTTCCGCCACGTGAGCAGATTGAACGGACACAATCACCCTGCTGTCTCAGGCTGTAAATTGGAAAATACAAATTTCCACTGGCTTTGACTTCCGGCCCGTGCGAAGAAAGGCCTCTTTACTAATGAATAAAGCATCCTCTCTTGTGCTCACTTTGGCCGCTGCGGTGGCTTTTATTTCGTGCAAGCCAGCACCGCCGCCCGCGCCTGCTGAGCCTGCTGGGACGCCTACACCTGCGGCAACGCCAACTCCAACGCCCACGGCAACGCCGACAGCTACTCCGACGCCCGCGCCAACAGCGACACCGACTCCCGCCGAGACGCCACCCACGACTCCGCCACCATCTGCCGCTTCGACGCCTGCCGAGCCAACGCCACCGCCGACGGCGACACCAGCGGGAGCCGATGGTTCGGCAAGTCTCGACCTCAAGGATCCGGTCGCGATCGTGGATGGAGAGAAGATTTCGAAAGCACAGCTTGATGAAGCTTTTGACAAAGCCGTTCAAATGACCGGGATCAAAGCTTCGGATCTTACGCCCGAGCAAAAGCTCGAAGGCTACCGCCAGATCCTCGATGAGTTGATTACGGAAAAGCTGGTGAATAAGGCGGCCGCTGGCATTACGGTGCCACAGGCCGACGTCGATGCACAGATCGCCAAGATCAAAGCCCAGTTTCCTTCCAACGAAGACTTCAGCAAACAATTAAGCCAGGTTGGCCAAACTCCGGAGCAACTCAGCGAGACGATCAGGAAAATGTTGCAGCAACAG
>DATLIT010000453.1:0-4730 GCA_035539295.1 Terrimicrobiaceae bacterium
ATCCCGACAAGCGTAAGCTCGTGAAAGTGGATCTGAACGAGGATAACGCCGTGGAGGCTGATCGCATGTTCACGATTCTGATGGGAGATGTTGTTGAACCTCGACGCCAATTTATTGAGGACAACGCACTCAATGCTCGCCTCGATGTCTAAGGCCAATCCGCACAGGAGCCTCGCAACGGCGTGATGAATTTTCTGGCGCCCGGGGCTTCACAGGCGAAGGACGAATCGCCCTACTAGCTGCTCGCATGTATACGCACAACGAACGCGTGGAGAAAGTCGATGTCGCGGAGGAGATGTCGAAGTCGTTTCTCGACTATTCGATGTCGGTGATTATCTCACGAGCTTTGCCGGACGCCCGCGATGGGCTCAAGCCGTCGCAGCGTCGCATTCTCTTTGCGATGCACGAACTGAGCCTCTATCCGCCACGCAAGCACATGAAGTGTGCGAAGATTTGCGGCGATACCTCGGGAAATTATCATCCGCATGGCGAGGCGGTCATCTATCCGACATTGGTGCACATGGCTCAGAATTGGGCCATGCGCGAGACGCTCGTGGATCCCCAGGGCAACTTCGGTTCTGTCGAGGGCGATCCACCGGCAGCAATGCGCTACACCGAGGCGCGCTTTACTCCGTTGGGAGGCACACTCCTTGATGATCTTGAAAAGGATACGGTCGATTTTGTGCCGAACTACGATGAGCGCCTGACTGAGCCAGTCGTATTCCCCGCCTCGTTTCCGAACCTTTTGATCAACGGTGGCACCGGCATCGCGGTCGGGATGGCAACGAACATTCCGCCGCACAATCTAAGCGAAGTAATCGACGGTCTTTGCGCACTGATCGACGATCCCGACACCTCCATTGAAGGCTTGATCCAACACATCAAAGGACCGGACTTTCCCACGGGCTGCCTGATCCAGGGCACCGCGGGCATTAGGTCTTACTTCGAAACCGGTCGCGGATCGGTGCGCGTGCGCGCTCGCCTCGCGACCGAAGAAGTCAAAGGCGGTCGTGAGAATATTATCATTACGGAAATTCCTTTTGGTGTAAACCGCGCAGAGCTTGTCAGGCGCATCGCCGAACTCGTCAACGAGAAAGTCCTCCAGGGCGTCAGTGATGTTCGTGATGAATCCGACGAGAACACCCGCGTGGTCATTGAACTGAAGCGGGACGGCAACCCAAAGGTTCTTATCAACAATCTCTTCAAGCACACCGCCTTGGAGTCTTCCTTCAGCGTCAACATGCTGGCGATTGACGGAGGCAAGCCAAAGCTACTCTCGCTCAAGGATGCGATGTCTTGCTACATCGAGCACCGACGTGAGGTCGTCTTGCGCCGGACACGCTTTCTTCTCCGGCAGGCCGAAGTCGAGGCGGAAAAGCTTGAAGGCTACCTCATCGCTCTGGCGAACCTCGACGATTTCATCAAGATCATTCGGAATTCCCGGGACCGTGACGACGCCAAAGCAAAGTTAATGGCGCTCTCGTGGACGCGCAAAGCCGTCGAGCAAATCGGAATCCTCGTGCGCGATGAGGCTCGCATTGTCGAAGGGAAGTATCGCTTCACCGAAAAGCAGGTTGGTCACATTCTCGACTTGCGCCTCTATCAACTCACCGGTCTCGAGCGCGAGAGTATTAAAAAGGAGTACGACACCCTGCGCGAAACCATTAAAGACCTCTCCGACATCATTGCCAAAGAAGCACGCGTCCTGAAGATCATCAAGGCTGAGCTCCGGGCGATCCAAAGCAAGCATGCCGCCGAACGGCGCACACAGATCGTAAGTGCCGAAGGCGAGATTGCCATTGAGGATCTCATCGCCAACGAGGGAGTCATCGTCACCCTTACGCACAATGGTTTCATCAAGCGGACCCTGGTCAGTGCGTATCGGGCGCAAAAGCGCGGCGGCAAGGGTGTTATTGGGATGACCGCGCGCGAAGGGGAGACGATCGAAGATAGTGACTTCGTGGAGCATCTCTTCACCGCTACGACCCACGACTATCTGATGTTCTTTACCCAGAGTGGACGCTGCTACGTCGAACGAGTCTTCGAGATTCCGGAGGGTTCACGCGCGAGCAAGGGCCGTTCCATCGCGAACCTCCTCGAACTGCGCAGTGAAGAAAAAATCGCCGCCACCATCCGAGTTCAAGCCCAGAAGAGCGACGAGGAAACTTGGAACGAGAACTTGCACGTAGTCTTTTCTACGCGCAGCGGCGTTGTTAAGAAATCGAACCTTAGTGATTTTAAGAACATCCGCAAAGGCGGCATAATTGCTATCAAGATTGAGGATGACGATTGCCTCATTGAGTGCCGGTTGACGAATGGACAAGATGAAATCGTGTTGATCACTCACGACGGAATGAGCATTCGCTTTCATGAGGAAGAGATGCGCGATCAAGGACGCGATACCGTTGGGGTTTGGGGAATTCGTCCGGAGAAAGGCGATTATGTTGTCGCCGCCGCGGTCGTGAATAAGGACGCGCAACTTCTTGTCGCCGGAGAAAACGGCTTGGGCAAACGGACGAGCTTCGAGGAGTACCGGGTTCAGAGTCGTGGCGGCAAAGGGATCATTACGATGAAGACGAACGAGAAGACCGGGGGAGTCGCCGGTGCGCTCACCGTCCGCGACGCCGATGAAATTATGCTGATCACCAACAAGGGCAAAATGGTGCGGACTCGTGTTGCCGAGATCCGCGAAACCGGGCGCAACGCGCAAGGCGTCAAGCTCATCGATTTACGCGAGGGCGAAAAGCTTCAAGACATTGCTCCGGTCGTCAGCGAACCCGGAGAGGAGGAGTAAGTCCGAAGAAGGAGGCCTCGCAAAATGATGCGTTCGCTTAGGGCGGTGCTTTTGCCTGGTGTGATCGAATCTCGCGCGGCCAGGTCGTTTTGACGTTGGAGAGCAGCGCGGTTTTCGAGTCGTGTTATTCTGCCGGTGCTTGCTCGAGCGCGCGCTCGCAGTTAGCTATCGATGCCCCCAATCGATTTTCCTTGCTAGGCGCTTTCGCCGTGACGAATCGTCAAGAGGTTGTGCATGGTATCTCCGCCTTGTCCTCCGTGTGGGGGAACACATCATTCGCCAGCGAGCATTGACAAGGTGGCAAGAGACGATGTTTAGCGCGCTGACCTTTAACATGCAGAATGGGCAGGTCTGGAACGAAGAAGACCCAGACCAGGCTGAGGTCAGTCTCGCCTGTTCCATAGCCTTCCTCTGTGAGCAAGACGCCGACGTAATCTTTCTTCAGGAGGTTGAACGAGGCTTTGACGGTGGCGGGCAAATCGATCCACCTCCGCACTACGAGCGACTCAAAGCGGCACTTACGGGATATGATTCGTGCTTTGCCTATCCCCGTCCGAACAGAATGGAAATCCCTTTTGGCTTGGGCCTGGCCATCTTTTCGAAGACACCGCTGAAAAATTTCGTTCGCAAGGATCTTCCGCCTGCAGAGATCGCGTTTGAGTTCGCTGGAGTCATGCGCAAACCCTCGTACCGGCTGATGATTGGGGCGGAGACTGAGATTGATGGCAATCCTCTCCGGGTGATTAACACGCACCTGCAGGCATTCTTCATGATCAACGCCTCGAGTAACGACCATCATACTCAGCGTGATCGGCTCGAAATCGAGCTAAGAAGGTGTCAAGGGCCGACCCTGCTCGGTGGTGATTTCAACTGTGCGCCCGGCGAAACATTGGTCGAGCAGTTCAGACGGGCGGGATTTCAGCCCTCCCAGAATTCTCAGATTACTTGGCGCAGGATGCCCTTCGTAATTGACCATATCTTTTTTAACCGGCAATTGCGGCTGGAGGCATGCTCGGTGATTGCCACCTCCGCTTCCGATCACCACGCAGTCCGTTCGGTGTTTTCCTTCATCGAGTAAAGCTGGTCCTACCCAAACGGTGCCGGGCCGAGCGTTTTAACACCCGTTAAGATCCCGTTCCGACATACTCGGCGGTGTAGGTGTCGAATTTACTGGTTTGTCCGACTTGGGGCGTCGTCTTTAGATCATAAACATTATCTCCGACGATCTCATTGCTCTGGGTGTCGAAGATCATCACCTGGTCCTTACCCTTGCTGTTCTGCTCCTTGACCGTCTTCACAGCGATATAGCGTGGTTTCGACACCTTTTTCTTAGCCGAGGACGGCTGCGAAGCAGCCGCTTTGCGGGCAGCTTCCTGTCTCGCTATATAGAGGCGAGCGCGTTGTTCGGCGATTTTTCGCTGACGTTCGCTCGCCTGATGCTTTGCGATGATATACGCGCCGACTGCGGCGGCGGCCACGGCCCCTGCGGTCACCGGAATGGCAATGTTCGGGTTGACGCCGCTGGCCACGAGGGGAATTCCCGTCGCCAACCCCGCCGCGGTTCCAAAGACTGCGGCGTTCTCTCCCGGGGTCAGGTTTTCACAAGCAGAAGTAAGGATGCCTACAGTCACGAGCGTTGCGCTCGCCTGCAGCAGTTGGGATTTCATGGGCCAACGGGCTAGCCTAGAAGGCAACCTCGGGCAAGTGCAAAGCCGATACGTCGGAACGAGGAAGACTTTTGTGGACGAAGCACCTCAAACTGCTTATCAAGAACGCTCCAAACCGCCGATGCTGAACCTTTCCGGATTGACGTCGATGAATCTCGAACAGCTCCAGCTAAGCCCGCTTCCGCAAGTTCTCGTCGGTCTCCTGCTCGTGCTGCTGGGAAGGAAACTCTTCTGGCTTTTCGTTGGTGTCGTCGGCTGACTCGCAGGTA
>DATLIT010000454.1:0-3048 GCA_035539295.1 Terrimicrobiaceae bacterium
CACAAGAGCCCTACGGGCCGTATCAAAGATGGCTCGCTGCAACACCTCGGGCCGGCGGAGACGCACCTCCCGCTTCGCGGGATGAACATTGCAATCGACAAGCTCGAGATCCATGTCGATGTGAAGCACACAGGCTGGGTACTCACCGCGCTCGATAACCCCAAGGTAAGCTTCGCGCAGCGCCTGCTGGACCGCCAAACAGTGAACCGGACGCCCGTTCAGAATCACGAACTGGAAAAGGCGATCGCGACGTCCCTGCCCAGGGCGCCCGAGAAATCCACCGAGACGAACTCCGTCTGCGGCAAAATCATCAATCTCGAGAAGCTTGGCCAAATATCCGCCACCAAACAGGTCCCTGATGCGAACCGCCAGGCTTTCGGCTCGTGGAAGCGCAACGATGGCACTCCCCTCACGCCTGCACTCGAAGGCTACCGAGGGATTCGCGAGCGCGACTCCCTGCAGCCCATGAATGATATGGGCTGACTCTGTCTCCTCGCCACGAAGAAACTTCCGGCGAGCTGGAAGGTTGTAAAAGAGATCGCGCACATCGATCTGCGTTCCAGCGGGAACGCCGACTTCACGCACTGTCTCGATCTTGCCTCCGGCCACAACGACTTCGGTACCCGCTTCGGAGCCAGACTCGCGAGTCGCCAGCCGGAATCTCGAGACGCTGGCTATGCTGGGCAATGCCTCACCGCGAAAACCCATCGAGCGCACGCGGGCAAGATCTGAAGCGTGGCGGATCTTGCTGGTCGCATGTCGCTCGAGGCAGAGAAGAGCATCATCCCGGTCCATGCCGCAACCGTCATCACGCACCGACACAAAGCGCGACCCGCCGCAGAGGAATTCCACCCAGATTTTTCGGGCGGCAGCGTCAAGGCTATTCTCAACCAGTTCTTTGACCAAAGAGGCCGGGCGTTCAACGACTTCCCCTGCCGCAACCTGGCTGGCGACCTCATCCGGCAGCAGACGAATCTTTCCCATGATCCGAAATGGTGCCGCAGTTGCGAAATCGCTGCAGCAAAAACCGAAGAATTCTGAAGCACAGTTTGCCGGAGCCAGGCTCGGCCGCGGCCCTCGAAAGGGCTACCTTAAGCTAAGCACTATTTTTGGGGGCTTTCTCGCACACCCATTTGACTTCATACCGATTCGTCCTTAAGACACTAGTATGGTTGAATTCACCGCCAGCGCAGCCGCGCAGCTCCATGTGCTCGTGCAAGAGAAAGGGCTTGACACGAAGACTACCGGGCTGCGGCTTTCCGTCGAGAAGGGCGGATGTGCTGGTCTGCAATACGCTATGAGTCTTGGCGCGCTACAAGAGAACGACTTGATCGTTGAACGCGACAATGCACGGCTCTTTATCGATGCGGAGAGCCTACAATGGCTCGATAACTCGGTGATCGACTATGAAGAGGGCTTGTCGGGCGCAGGCTTCCGAGTTAGAAATCCCTTGAGTGCGCGCAGTTGTGGTTGTGGCACATCGTTCGAGCCCGCAGGCAGCGCGCGCTCCTGAACGAGATCTTCATGGCGCGAGAACGCAAAGGACAATCCTCCGACGCGAGCGCGCGGAGTGCCGAGTTCTCTTTTCATTCCGATGATCCGGGAATCCGGAAAGAGGGTAACCTTTTTGTTTGGACGGTCGTTATTCTTCTCCTGATCGGTTTCGCGATCTGCTGCTGGGTGTTTAGCTTCTACGTTTTCGACCATCCCGAAAAGCCCTTCAGCTATTCCATCCTCGCCAAGCTGAAGAAGCTCGATGCGCCAAAGCGGTTTGAGATCACCGCCGCGCCCCAAGGCGAGTTCCTGGACGCGCAACAGCTTTGGGAACGCTACAACAAGATGACCAACCGCGAGCTTGAACGGACCAGCGAGACATTGCTGCGGAACTACCTTCGGAACTACCGGCTGACTGCCGACAAAGTTCCCTACACCATCGGGTCGTACAATATTCTCGATTCCTACGAGCTGAATGACGCCAATCTTTTTCCCTCCGGAGTGGTTGCTCTGGCGCAAGCGACTGACGCGCCACAGGTGCTCCTCGAGCACGTATTTACAGCAGATAAACGTGTCATTCCCGTCCTTCACCGCATGCTCTTGACTGGGCTCAATCTGCGTTTCGACAAGACCGTGGATCTCTCGGCGGTTGTCAATGTAACACGCTTGAAGGACGGACGACTTCAGTTTACGGCGGTGCCGCTTCTTTACGGCAGTTACACGACGAGCAGTGGCGCGGGATCGTTTTCGCTGGAGCCTCCGAGCTATTTGAACATCGCCAGAGGGCTCCCTGTCGTGAACCAGCCAACAATCGCGGAGGCGATGGATAAGCTGGCTGTGCATCGCAATCGGGCAGGCTTGGATGGCACCGATACCGCTTCGGCGACGCCGCGACCGCAAATGCAGCTCGTTCGCGTCGAGCGTCCGAAGCCGGTGAACGAGACCGCAACTCCTCCTGAAACGGCGGCTCCTTCTCCGACTCCCGCGCCGTCTTCTTCCCCTCCCCGCCCGGCAAACGCACCGGTTCTCCCCGCAGTTCCCGCGAAATCGCCCGCTTCGACTCCAGTTCTCGCGGCAGCGTCTCCCGTCGCCAAGCCCACGTCGACACCGCTCCAGCCTTTCCTCTCGCCTACTCCCGGTTCCATCGCTACCACGGCGGGCGGCAAGTGGCCAACGTATGCGCCGGGGCAAATGCCTCGCGGACGCCTCGCGAACATACCGGATATGACCGAGTTGGCGAGCCGCGGGGTTGCCGGTGAACGTATCTACCTCCAGGGCAGCTTTGTCGTGACCGCGTCAGGACAGAATCGGGCGGTCTTGCGCTCGCAAGCAGCTCTGCCGGAAAACCTGGGAATCGGTGGACGCAGCAGCAACACACGCATCATCGTAGAGTTCCCTTCGGGCAGTCGCCCGCCGTCGGAGGGCTCGACGCTATCGCGCGACTCCCGCCGTCCATTCCTGGTGACAGAAGTTCGCCGAACTTCGGATGGCCAGGTGAATGTCTATGTGCGCGAAGTCACTCGCGCACCGTAAGATTGCTTCTGAGATCGCGGC
>DATLIT010000455.1:0-2094 GCA_035539295.1 Terrimicrobiaceae bacterium
GTGTCGTTCAGCACATAGGCGACCCACCTCTCTCGGTGCGCCAGACCAAGTTTGATCGGCGGATAGTCAGCGGCCTGCCGAAGCAGCCAGAACTTTGTTCCGAGAGTGAGCCTCAAGTCGGAAAGATCGGTGTAGGCCCAAAGAACAACGCCGCGGTTTGGCAAGAGATCGCGGGGATGTTCTCCGAGGGGCGGTTGCGGAATGATCTCGAGCGCTTCCGGCCTCATCACCGTCACCGCCCAAGGTGCGAGGGTGATCGGCTGCTCACCTTCATTGACGACGGTATGCCGTAGTGAAACACGTGTGCCTTGAGAGGGGCACAAAATTCCAAGTGTCTTCCGAAGCCGCTGTGGCTTGTATTGAATCGCTTCGACCACGGTTTCTCCGGAGAAATCGTCGTGACGCCAGCTGGCCGGACCATTGTCCAGATGATAGCTGAGCACCGCATCTTCCGGCGCTAGCCAGAGTCGGTGGCCGCCCCTGGATCGCCATTCGGCCTCGCCGGAAGTGCCGATCTGGTTATCGAATATTTTTAGCGCGTTTTCACCGAGCCGGGTCTTGTAGACAAGGATGCGGGGACCCACATCAGTTGTCACGAGCAACTCGAAGTCGTCATTGGCGAGCCGAAGGGTATTGTTCCAACCCTCATAGGAGATGATCTCAGGATTCATGAGCAGTCAGTTG
This sequence comes from Terrimicrobiaceae bacterium, assembly GCA_035539295.1. Classification (GTDB taxonomy): domain Bacteria; phylum Verrucomicrobiota; class Verrucomicrobiia; order Chthoniobacterales; family Terrimicrobiaceae; genus DASTFP01. Next base: position 685 of record DATLIT010000455.1, read on the forward strand.
TGCAGTTATCGACCAGCGACAATCGATCTGCAAGAGCATGAATATTCATCGGACACCAACTCGGTCGTCGCAGAACTCCAAGCTTCATGGGAAACGTTCGCAGAGGTGCGAGCGCATGGAGAATCAGGACGTGGGTAAAACCCACCACTTGCTGTTCGACGGGTGCCAAAACGGGCGCTGGATGTTGCTGAACAGCGGCAGTAAGCATCGTTACTCGGCGAAGGAAGATGCGCCTGCGGGAAGCTAGGCAACACGATGTTAGTGTGTCAAGACCAGTCCTGCCACCTGTCGATTGTAGCCGGTCGTCACGACAAGAGCATTGCCTCCCCCCGCTTCTTCGAGCGCCAAAACGCCAGTGATTATCTGCTGCAGTGTCGAGCAGGCGAATGATTCACCGAGGACAAATTTAGGAGTCAAAATCCGCGCGGCGGGAAGATGCTTTGCAATAGATCTTCGCTCCGGCAGATCAAACCGGGTGCCCGACGCGCAGGAGACGACGAGATCAACCGGCGATCCTTGCAGGAGTTCCGTGAGCATCGTCTCGAATTTTTCTTCGGTCTCCGCCTCTGTGGAGTATGAGTAGCCCGGGTGCGTGGCCGATACTCGACAGCGATGCGGCTGTTCCGTGAGAACGATGGCGGCTGCTCCTTCGGAAAAGACGCACGCTGAGTTCTTGCCGTCCTGGATGAGGCCCCAGCGCGTGTAAGCCTCACAAGTGATCCAGTCGAGCTCCTGAGCCGCAGCGACCACGCACGACTCTGCCTCGCCCGCGGCGATCAGTTCACGCGCGGTCTGGACCGCAGAGAGCCCGGCCGCCGCGTCGCCAACCAGCGTGAGCACTTCGCACTCGAGTCCCAAACGCGCGGCGATATGGCTGGCTGGCGCATTGTAAACAGTTTCGGGAAAAAGCAGGGGACTGCCGGCGCCTTCCCCACGTTCGACGATCTCGGCGAAGAATTTGCGAGTATATACCACGCCGCCATCTGAAGCTGCAAACACCAGCGCCGTGCGCTTCAATGTATCGGGATCCATCCGTGCCGAAACCACAGCATCGACCGCCGCCGAGACTGCCAGGTGGGAAATAATGCTCGACCGACGGAGACGTGGAACCGCCGCAGTATCCTTAATCGAATCATTCGGCACACGAAGCACGGGAATGCGTCGCCCATCCACCGGGCTCGTGAGGAATTCGGCATTCGCGCGGTTATTTTCGCGGATCGCTGTCCAGGTCGAGTGAAGATCGCGTCCCCAAGGCGTTACCCAACCCATGCCGGCGACCGCCGCGATCATTGCAAATTGCGTTCCAAAACCAGCGCGGCGTTGGCGCCGCCGAAGCCGAGGGAATTCGAAACCACCCGGCGAATCTTTTGCGGCCGTATCCTGTTGGCGACGATGTCGAGCGGAAATTCG
>DATLIT010000456.1:0-5675 GCA_035539295.1 Terrimicrobiaceae bacterium
CTCCTACGCCTCTGAAGGTGGGCCGCGCTGCCATGAGCAGCGTCGCCACGAAATCCGCAAGGCGACCGGCTGGAGGTGAGATGACGATTTCGCCGCTCCGCACCAGCGTGTAGGTTACCAAGCCTTTGACGGAACCCATGACCGAGTCCAGTTCTGCCGCGCGTTGTTCCAGAATATCGATCAATTCTTTGGCCCCTTTTCCCGAATACTTTCTGATGACTGCTTTCATGATGTTTTGTTTTACTTGTCCATTGTTGTTGGAAATACGTCTGCGTTCTCTCGTGACCTAGCCGCCCACATCACCTGCCCCAATTCGCGTCCAATCGGGCCAATCGTTATTCCCCTCCGGTGATCTCATCGCGGCGCTATTATTGCGCAGCTTAGGTTATGGGTCCGTAGCGCAAATTTGGATGCCCCTCTTGTGCGCCAATAGTTACTCACACCAGGCCACCCCCCGCAACCCCGACTCCCCACTCCCGCACGCGGCCAGAAAGGAAATTTTCCCTGCGATCTGACTCGTGCCGAAAAGCGACGCGAAGCCAAACCGTCTTGCGCAATTCAAGCGCCACCGGGAAGGGGCGGAAATTTTCGGACATTTTCGGACACGAGGCATGTTAATATCCGCGCGATTCCTGCATCAGTGGTAGAGAGCGGCAAAGCCTCGCAAACCCTGATTCCATACGGGAGTGATGCATATTTGCGCATGTTTTGCACATGACGTTAAATGGATTGATTAGCCGCTCGATTACAAGCTTGGCGAGCTCAGCTCCCGGGGTCAGCATCGGGTAGATCATAGGACTGTTCGCTTCTCCTTCGGCTATACCCTGGTACCGCTTGGCTCTACAGACACCGCTGACAAGCCTGGCGATCTTTGTTGTCGGTTCGCTGATCCTCAAGGAGACATACCCGTTTTCGCACTTTCCTATGTTTTCGTCACCGACAGCGCCAAGGGCATACTACATGGTGACCGATTCTGCCGGCCAGCCTCTGCCGATTTCGAAACTCACCGGCGTTACCCTTCCGAAGATCGGGAAAATGCACTGGCGAAAATCGCGTCAAAGCCAGGGCGAAACCGAAAAGGCAGAACGAGAGGACCCTGGCAGGAATGACGAAGTCGGCCGGGAGATCTGCGCGCTGTTACGACATCAGGCTGCTCGCCGCGGGCAGGCCCTTCCGCCAGGGATGCAACTATTTCGCGTCGAGATACTATATAATGACGGGAAGCTCAAAGAGACGAAGGAGCTCCTTTTTGCGGAATAGCGATACGCCGTTCAGGCGCCTCCTGGCCGGATTTTTCTCTCCGCCGAAGGTCACGCCGCTCGAAGGCTTTCTCTTGCGCGTGTTTTTCGCAGTCGTGGTGGCTTACACGTTTCGTTTTGAAGTCCCCTTTCCAACGCAAGCGCATCCGACGGGGCTGGCTCATCTTTTCGATCTCACCTGGTTATCAAATCCGGCCTCTTACTCGATGTTTCGCGGAATCATTTACTTCCTCCTCTTCCTCTATGCGGCGGGAGTGCTGCTGCCGATTACTCTCCCTTTGCTCGCCCTCGGGCACGTCTTGGCATTCACGCTCTATAACTCCCAAGGCTACACCCATCATGGATTCCAGATTGTTAGCCTGACACTCGTCGCCCAAGCTGGCACAGTTCTTTACGATACGTTCTGCCGCGGCGTTCGATTGCGTCCTCCTGATGCGCTCCTCAATTCATGGCTCCTCTGGCAGAGCCAAGTCGTCGTCGTGGGAACCTATCTGATCTCGGTCTTCTCAAAGCTGATCAACTCTCGGGGTCTGTGGCTTTGGAATTCGAGTTACATTGCCACCGACTTGATCAAATCGCGCCGGCAGCTCTACTACGGCTCTCTCGATTCGAACTATGCAGGCGATCCGGTCGAAGCAATGTGGCTGCTGGAAAATCCCTGGTCGGCCCGGGCGCTTTTTGGGACAGGCTTTATTTTGGAAGCGATAGCGTTTCTTGCCCTTGCCAATCGAAAGATCGCTTTCGTGATCGGCGTCGCCCTGATCCTCATGCACAGGAGCATCGCAGGGCCGAGGGGGCTGAGATTTGATAACAATGAAATGCTCTGCGCCATTTACCTGGTCGGCCTGCCTTTTCTGGCAGCATGGTGTTTGTATCGAATCGGCAACCCAACCGTGCGCCTGGGTGTGCTCATCGGAATCGCCATCGGGATTCCGCTGAGCTATTTCGCTCAACCCGCAGCAATCCAAGTGGCAATGCCACTCCCGGTCTACGTCGGCAATTTGATCGAATCTCTTGACGTCTGGCACAATGGCCGGGTGACTGATTTTCTTCGCTTTACGCTCCCGATGTGGATGACTTGCGTCGCCATGGCTCTTGCAGATGCGATTAGCGCTCGCTTCCTAGGCCCAATAATCCGAAAGCCTCGTCTTCAAAATTAGAATGTCCTCAGCCGGAGGCGTGATCGTCACTGTGAGAATAAGGCTTGGCGGGGTTGTTTTACACGCGCAGCATTCATCGCCGATGCAAAAAAATGAAGAAAACGTGCTCGTGATTCGCCGGACTCTCTTTGATGAGCTGGGCGCGTTCCAGGGCCTGGAGCGCGATGCAGATCGCTACATCGAGACATTCATGACACGGCAAAACAATTTCTTCCTACCTCGATCGCGTGCCGAGCAGGATCCTGCCTTCAAGCAGATCATTCCTTATATCGTTTTCACTTTCGAAGGCAGGATTTTGCGTTACGTGCGAGGAGCCAAATCTGGTGAAAAGCGGCTTGTCGACAAGGCTTCGATCGGCATCGGAGGCCACATCAACGACAGCGATGAGAGTCTCTTCTCTTTTGATAAGGATGCCTACCGCGCGGCGGTTCACCGGGAGGTGGCGGAGGAGCTCAACTTCGAAGGGATGTGGCAGGATCGACTGGCGGCACTCATCAACGACGATTCGACCGAAGTCGGCCAGGTCCATCTTGGGATGCTGCATGTGGTCGCCTTGCGCCACGCTGCCGTTCGCGCCCGAGAGAGGGCGATCCGCGAGCTCCGTTTTCTCAAGCCCGAAGAGCTCCGGAAACAGCGAGACAAACTCGAATCATGGTCGCAAATTGTGTTGGACGCCTGGGAAACGTTGTAGCGTCCAACCGATGAACGGGCGTTCGACGAGTGCACTTTTGCGACGGGAGCCATGGCCACAGCTTCTCTGGCACACGCCCCTTACCGCCTTGGTGATTTTCGTCCTGGTTTGCTTGATCGCGAAAGAGAATTTCCCGTTCTCGCATTTTCCGATGTATTCCCGTCCCGGTGCAGAACGAGGGTACCTCCTTGTCACGGATGGTGACGGTCAGCCGATCCCCGTCCAGAACTTAACGGGTGTCACTGCGTCGCACGTCGGTAAGGCGTATCGGACGAAGTCCAAAGAGTTTGGCCGGAAAACAAATCCCCTCTCTACGCAAAGCAGGACGGATCGGGACCGTATCGTGGGCATCGAGATCTTTCAGATGCTAAGAGAACAGTCGGCCAACCGAGGGAAAGACCTTCCCGAAAAGTTGCAACTTCACATGGTGGAAATTCGGTTTGAGGATGGAGAGATCAAGGAGAACAAGCGTGTCCTCTTTGCGGAATAGCGTGATCCCTTCTCTACGGAAGTTTGCGGCCGGCTTCTTTTCTCTGCCGACAGTCAGCTCGCTGGAGGGCTTTTTTCTCCGTTTACTTTTCGGGATCGTGGCAGCCTCGACTCTCTCTTTGCAGGTGCCTTTTCACGATCAACCCCACCCGGTGGGTCTGGCGCACTTCTTTGATCTAACGTGGCTGTCTGATCCACAGAAGCTAGCGGGATATCGCGGTGTCCTCTATCTGTTGCTTCTCGTCTATGCCTCCGGTTGGTTTCTTCCCATTGTTCTTCCCCTGCTCGCGGTTGGCTACAGCCTGATGTTCACTCTTTATAACTCGCAGGGCTTTGCGCATCACGGTTATCAGATCATCAGTCTGACCCTGCTCGTCCAGGCAGTCACCGTCGTCTATTACTCGATTCTGAAAGGTCTTCGTTTGCGCACGCCGGACGCGTTGCTCAACTCGTGGCTTCTGGTTCAAAGTCAGGTTGTCGTCACCGGGACTTATCTGGTCTCATTCTTAACGAAGCTCTTCGCCACCGGTGGGATGTGGTTTTGGAATGCCAACTACATTGCGCTCGATATGATCAAAACACAGAGGCAGCACTATTTCAGCAGGTTCGATCCGGTGGATTTGGGCGACCCACCGGAGGCGATTTGGTTGCTCGAGCATCCCTGGATGGCGAGGGGACTTTTCGCGAGCGGAGTAGTCCTCGAGGCAATTGCTTTCTTTGCCCTTGGGAGCAGACGCCTTGGCTTGGTTATTGGAGTTGGCCTTATTCTAATGCACCGGAGCGTGAAGATGCTTATGGGGCTTAGATTTCAAAATAACGAGATGCTTAGCGCCATTTTCCTCATCGGGGTTCCCTATTTCCTGGCGCGCTGTCTCGAACGGGTGCATCCGGCGGCCGTACGACTCGGGCTTTTGATCGGCGCGGGCGTGGGGATCCCGCTGAGCTACTTCGCACAGCCGGCGGCCATTCAGAACGCCATGCCTTTCTCCTCCTATCTTGTCGCCTTAGTCAATTCGCTTAGCGTTTGGGCCAACGGCAATTGGGGGGAGATGATGAAATTCACACTGCCGGTCTGGACAACCTGCCTGGTCACGGCGGCAGCGGGGGCACTGGGAGCACGACTCTTCACTGGAGCCAAAATGCGACCCTCAATTGGATGATTGTGGTTTGTAGGGGACCGTGTTTTCACGGTCGAGGGCTGGCCTCGTTCGGCGGTGAGGACACCGCCGCGAGATCATCGTTTACGCGACGACAGGTGAACTTAAACACGCGGGACGTCCAAGGCCGATAAGCGGCGGAAGACGAGGTTCCGGGCAAGCCGCCGCTAATTTTTGGCAATCGAGCGTGAGCGCATTTTTCGGAGATGTGGCTGAGTGCGAGCATGCCGCATCGGACCGATCCCAACGACCGAGTATCGCACCTGATCCATAACCCGCTTGTCGCCTCCGTGCTTCGCGAGAACGTTCGCGTCGCGGATGGCCGGGCGATGATCGGACTGTGGGATGGGTGGCCTTTTCTCCTGTCGGAGCTGCCAGGCTTTGGTCCGGTGCTTGCGATCACTCGAAATTACTACGCAGTGCTCGGCACGATTACCGAATACCCTGAGGTGGTTTCGGTGCCTTGCGGCCATCGTGGCCGTGCCGCCGACGGTTCGCTCGAGTTTGATTTCACTTCTTGGGCGCGCGGAACTGCAGTCGTCGAGTGGCGCCGTGAAGGTTGGCTTTACGCTGTTGAATTCTCCGATCTCGCGGGGAACGTAATCCATAAGATCTGTCTTACCGAGCAGTCCGATTTTGAGGCGTTTCGCGCCTGGGTCGAGTTGAACCAAAGCTCCTGCGGATCACGGACCTCTGACGACGTCCGGGTGGCGTCGTGGCTGGATAATTCGCTGTCGTTGTCTGCCTCTGGCGCCGAGGTGCTGCGGGTCGAAGCACTCTCGACATTCTGCCAGGTAGCCACTGCCGAGCGAACGGGCTTCCAAATCATCGTGGGCAATGAAGGGGCTGTGCAAGGTGTCTCGATCAGCCCGACGATCTTTCGCCGCGACGGACAGTGGATCTTCATCGGGGATAAGAC
>DATLIT010000457.1:0-4484 GCA_035539295.1 Terrimicrobiaceae bacterium
CGAAAGACACGGCTGATGGACCGGGTTACTAAGGAGGCGTTGAAGACCTACGGGCAAGAGAGATGGACAGAAGCGGTGCTTGAGGCGGTCGAGATCTTGCAAAACGTCGTCAAGCCTGATGAGACGATTCTCGGGGGCGGAAATGCGCAGTTCATCGACCCTTGGCCGGCAAACTGCCGCCGCGTTGATAGCCGGGCTGCGTATCTGGGCGCGCAGCGACTCTGGAAAGGCTCTGACCTGTTTGCGAGCGCCTGCCCCACCTCATGGCGCATCCACCGCGATGAGGCACACGGCTAACCCTGAGCTATCGCGGAATCTCCGCGTACCCAATGAAGCGACTCATCGAATTCCTGCCGTCCGGCTTCGGAAGGACGAAATCAAAAACGCTTACACCGAACTTCTTGTCTCCGCGAAACGTGCGCCCATCACTGGCGCCAACCATCAGCGGTCGACCGTCCGCGCGCGCTTTCCCGAGGTAAATCATCGTGTGGGTCACGGGTGGATCGACGTCGGTCGAATATGTCCCCGTCCAGAAGAGAAGATGGCCGGGACGTAGCGCGTCGAGCTCAAAGCTATCCATGCGCGTGCTCACCACAGGATGGAAGGCATCGGCCCGGCGAACCCACACGTATTGCTGGCTCGCCGATCGCGGAACGTCTGACACTCCCACCTTCTGCAGGAGAAAATAGATGGTCCCAGAGCAGTCCATGCCTCCACGCGTCGGGTCGGCCGAGCCATACAAGTAGGTGAGGTTTTGCTCCGTCAGTTCGAGCGCCGCCGTCAAGAGTTGGTGGACTTCTGGCGGATGGTTTTAGAAGCTTCGCAAATCTTCAGGCTTCAAGGAGGAGACATCCGCCGTGCTCGCAGGCGGCGTGGGCGAGGGAGTTGGCTCAGCCGCTTCATTCGAGGAAGGGGACGCCGGCTCCTCAGAACTCTGCGGCTGGCCTTTGTCGGCGCTTGGTGACTCTGTCGAGCCGCTCTCCGTCTTCGCAGGAGAGCTCGCCGTTGGTTTCTGTTGGTTCGCCGTTCGAGATGTTGCCTGCGTCGAGGATCTCGAACTTGTCTTCGCTCCACTTTGCGATTTGGATCCGGCCGAGCTTTTCGTTTTGGCTTTGCTTGATGGGCCCGACTTTGTCTGGGTAGTTGCCTTCGCCTTTGACTCTTCCGACGTAGGCTGAGCGAAAGCGGTTGGCAAGGCGAGAAAAGCGAGTGCAACGACAGAGCAAACGGTCTGCGAAACCAGACGTCCCCGAAGCAGACTCCGCGCCCAGGCTCGATGATCAGACAGGGAAAGCATCATGTGAATCGTTGGGATTGCCACATCGGGATGTGATAATATACTTCAAAAAAGCAGCCAACGCTGCACCGACAGCCGAAAGCCCAACAATATGATGTCATACCCGCCTTCGCACTACGGATCAGATCCTGAATCGTCAGGAAACTTTCCTGACTATGAAACTGCAGAGGAAGCTTGGAGGAATCAACGAAGGCGCGAAAACTATCTGCCCGCTGTTTTCATCGCTCTCATCGTCGGCGCGTTGATTGGCGCCTTGTTGAGCCGGCGGCAGCGACGACCCAAAGAGCCGTCAGAGATAGCAAAGGAATGGCTCGAGGCCGCCTATGCGCAGCTGAGTGAAAAGCTTCCCCAAATCGCCGAGAAGATCCCGCATGTCGCTGAGAAACTTCCCCAGCTTGCTGAGAAGATTCCGTACCTCGCTGAGAAGTTTCCCCAGGCGAAGAAAGCTACCGCCCAATGGTGCCAGGCCGCTTTTCTCGAGCAGGCCAACCAGCTCGGTAAAAAACTAAAATGGTGGTGATTAATTTATGAACTCAGAAAATTCGTCGCTCGAATCCACGATCAAAGAGACATTCCAAAATCTAAACGAATCGGTTGCGCAATGCCTGCAAGACTTCGAGGAGAGGGTGCGCTCTTCACCGCTAGCCGCCGTCTCCCTCGGTGTGTCCCTGGGCTATCTGCTGCGGTTCTTTCCGATCACCTTCATTCTGAGTGTCCTCATTAGGCTTTTTCTATTTGCCCTCAAGCCACTCATCCTTGTCTTTGGCGCCGTGAAACTCTTTGAACTTATCCGACAGAATCGCGGCAACAAGTGGTCAGCCAGCGAGGAACGCGAAGCTCTGTTGGACTCTCCGTCAGGCCCGCCGGTAGACTAGCCGATCGAAGCAAGCCAGCTAGGATGAAGCGCCGCCCTTTTGGACGTTTTCATCCTCGACGTCACACAGGGCGACGATCCCGATGATTCGAAGGTCCTTATCAACGACCGGCATATGGAATAGATGATGACGGCGCATCATCTCGCGCACCTCCTCGAGTGATTGATCCTCGAAGCAGTAGTACATTTTTTTAAGCATACTACCGCGAACCAAGGTTGTCTGAGGATCATGACCGTGGGCGGCTGCTGCTCGTTCCGGGTACTTGCCCTCGACCGTGCCCACGAGCTTGTCGCCGGCGGCCACCGGAAATCGCTCGGCCTGAAGAGATCGCATCGTCTCACCAGCTTCCTGGAGGGTACTTTTCTCCTGCAGCGGCCTTGGCTTCTGAGACGCCAGCTTTTTTACGGCCGTCGCCTTCCGACTCGGATTTTCGTTTTTCTTTGCCATTGGACTTTCCTTTCTATGGGTATCGACCATCAGCCACAAGACGGACCGGGCCTTTTCCGAGACCTTCGAAACCGGACATACATAACGGGGAGTTCCCCATAATAGCATCCGGATCTGACACACGCAGCAAACTCACGTGATCCGATCACCCAAGGACGATTTTGATTTGCACGATGTCGATGCGGAGCGACAGGGGGCAAAATCCTCGTGCCTGGCGGGACCAAGCTGCCGTCTTGCAAGGCATTGCTGGAGGGGCCCCGTTACACCAACTGCTTGATGATCTCGCACTTGTCGTTGAAAGCGAGGGCGATGGGCTTTCATGCGAGATCTGCGTAATTGACTCAGCTCGGGGGATCGTCACTGAGAGTGCGGGTCCGAATTTGCCGGACATCATTAGGCTTCCGGTCGGCGCAAGAATCGAGGAATTCACAGGCAATCCGTGCGCCACAGCGGCAAACAACGGCGAAGCGGTAATCGTCGATGATATTGAGAGGGATGAACGCTGGCTCAGCAGCCGTTGGCGCGATGAGTGCCTCGCACGCGGTCTGCGAAGCTGCGAGTCCAAACCGATCATCGATTTCGAGGGGCGACTCGTCGGAGCGTTTACAATCTACCATCATCTGCCTGCGCTGCCTCCCTCCGAGCCGGTGCCGAGCATGGCAACTGTATTGGCGACTATAACTATAGCTATCGCGCAGGATCGCAACACGAGTGTGTCACGAGAGAAGCAGGAACAGTTCCAGCTTGCGGTGGAGTGCGCCGACGTTGGCACATGGGAGTGGAATTGTTCCAACGATGAATTCGTCTGGTCGGAACGTTGCCAGCAGATGTTCGGGGTTGCCAAAACTACCCAAATGACCCGTCGGCGATTTCTGGAGACAATCCACCCGGATGATCGTGAGCGAATCGCGAATACTCTGCAGGAAAGCTTGCGACATCACAATACTTTCAAGGCTGAGCTTCGATGTATCTGGCCGGATGGCAATGTGCGTTCGATAGTCGCCACGGGGCGTGAAGCGCGTTCGCGGCAGGCAAGCGAGTCCGGTCTCGTGCACGGCGTGGCTATCGACGTTACGGACCGCAGGCAGGCTGAACTTGCCGCCGCGGAGAGTATTGCACGTTTCCGACGTCTGACAGACGCATTGCCAGAGAAGATATTTACGGCGACGCCGGATGGCGAAACCGACTATCTGAATCAGCAATGGGTCACCTACACGGGCCTCGCGCTGCATGAGGTGCTGCGTCTCGGTTGGCGAGAGTTCGTCCATCCCGATGACCTCGATGAAAAGGTCAATCGCTGGAAGCAGGCCTTCAAAACCGGAACTCCCTTCGAATTCGAACATCGCTTTCGTCGTGCGGACGGCGTTTACCGCTGGCATCTTAGTCGTGCGCAGCCTATGCGCAGATCGGACGGGACGATAAGCATGTGGGTTGGCTCGAACACAGACGTCGATGACCTCAAACGCGCGCAGTTCGACCTTCGGGAGAGTGAGGGCCGTGGCCGGCTCGCCATCGAAGCTGCCGGCCTTGGCTTTTGGGATTGGACTATAGGCAACACGATTAAATGGTCCCCGGAACACAACCGGATGCTTGGCATCCCTTCGGAGATACACGAGGGCTCCTACGACCTTTTCATCAGTTATATCCACGCCAGTGACAGGGACGCCGTCCACATCGCCCTCCAGCGCGCCACGGAACAACGCGTAGATTTCGAGGGAGAATTCCGCTCGTCAGCAGTCGAGGGAAGGGTTCGGTGGTTGTCCGGACATGGCCGTGCCTATTACGACGAACAGACCGGGCGTCCCGTCCGCATGATTGGTGTGATTCGGGACGTCACCGAACGAAAGAGATTCGAAGAGCAGTTG
>DATLIT010000458.1:0-5555 GCA_035539295.1 Terrimicrobiaceae bacterium
GCAACATCATCGTTAACTCCTGCAAGCAACACACTCTGATTGCCCAGCGGAATGCCATGATCAGCCAGGCGGCCCAGCGCTTCGCGCACTTCGAGGGTCAACTCACGCGGATGATTGACGTGGACGCTCATCCAGAGAGGATGGTACTTCTGAAGCATCTGGCAGAGCTCCGCCGTGATGCGCTGCGGCAGAAAGATGGGCACCCGTGTGCCGATTCGGACAAACTCAATGTGCGAAATGGCCCGGACACGACGCAAAAGCTCTTCAAGTTTGTCGTCCGAAAAAATCAAGGCATCCCCACCGGAAAAAAGCACGTCACGCACCTCGGTGTGCTTCTCGAGGTACGCGAAAGCCTCGTCGAAATTCGTGTGCAACTCTTGTTCGCCGGCGCCGCTTACTACTCGGCTTCGGGTGCAATAACGACAATACGAAGCGCAACGGTCCGTTACCAGGAAGAGGACTCGGTCAGGATACCGATGAACCAAGCCCGGCACCGGCATATGGCTATCCTCCCCACATGGATCCGCCATTTCCCACGGTGCGGTATCCCCTTCCTCCATTCGCGGGACAACCTGTCGCCGAATCGGACACTCGGTGTTCTCCACATCGATCAAATTGAAGAAGTGCGGCGTTATCGAGAGTGAAAGCTTGCTCCCGGCCAGCAGAGCGCCGGCGCGTTCGGAGGCTGTCACGGGCATCAACTGTTCGAGCCTGGCGAGAGAGGAAACCCGACTTTTCAACTGCCACTTCCAGTCGTTCCACTTCTCGACGGGAACGTCCGGCCAGTGTCCAGGCGCATGAGAAACAAAGCGAACTCGCTCCGATTTCAGTTCTTGAGGCATTTCGTTGGCTTGGACGCTAAATGGGAATCCGCGCCTGTCAATTGATGGCATGACTGAAACCGTTGAAACCTCGAAGCTCGCACTCAAAGAGATTATCGAAATGAACTTTGCAGGCGGCTGTGCGAATGCTATGCCGAAGACCAAATCCCCTGATCTCATGAGCGACCTCAACGCAAAAATCCAAGCAGCCGCCGCAGACGGACAATTTCTGGAATCCTCTGCCAAGAACCTGCTCGCCTTTCTCGCCAAGACTTCATCGCCGGTCAGCCAGGCTTCGATTGCCGAACTCGTCGAGGCCGGCAGTTGGAAGGAGTTGGATAACCGGTTCTTCCGCACGCTTGCGTTTGGGACCGGCGGTCTCCGTGGCAAGACCATCAGCGCTGTCGTGACGAAAGCAGAAAAGGGCACTCCGCAAGCTCTTGGGCGGCCTGAGTTTCCCTGCATCGGCACAAATGCGATGAACTACTACAACATCAGCCGGGCTACCCAAGGGTTGGTTGCCTATGTAAAGGAGTACTTTGCCAAGGAGCGACGCAGCGGAAAGCCCTCTATCTGCATCTGCCACGACACGCGCTTCTTCTCGCGCGAATTTGCCGAACTCGCCGCCAAGGTAATGACAGAAAATGGTTGCAACGCCTACCTTTTCGAGGGGCCCCGCTCGACTCCCGAGCTCTCCTTTGCAGTCCGCCATACAAAGTCACAGGCTGGAATCAACATAACAGCAAGCCATAATCCGCCGGAATACAACGGCTACAAGGTTTACTTCGAAGACGGGGGCCAGGTAGTTGAGCCTTACGCCTCCGGAATCATTCAGAAAGTCAACGCGGTAGAAAGCGACGTCTACACACCGGTGGCTGCTTCAGAGCAAGGAAAGGTCATTCCGATGGGTTCTGAGATGGACGAAGCGTATATGAAACGTTTGGCGACCCTGCCGCTCGATCCCGAACTGATCCGCGCTCAAAACTCTTTTAAGGTGGTCTTTAGTGCGCTTCATGGTGTCGGCGGGGTCATTATCAAGCCGATGCTTGATCGCCTTGGCTTCCATTGTCAGACCGTTCCCGAACAGGACGTGCCGGATGGCCGGTTTCCTACCGTTAAGTCGCCAAATCCAGAAAACGCCGAGGCGCTGACAATGGCCATGAAGCTCGCGGACGAAACGGACGCCGACCTCGTCATCGCTACCGATCCGGACTGCGATCGCATGGGCATAGCCGCCAGAGACGCTGAGGGCAAGATGACTCTTCTCACAGGAAATCAGATCGGCTCTCTGATGGCGTGGTACCGCGCCGAGAAGCACTTCGAAAAGGGCATCCTGAACGACAGCAACAAGTCGCATGGTGTCATCATAAAAACCTTCGTAACCACAGACTTGCAAAAAGCTATTGCCGAAAAATCCGGTATTCGCTGCGTGGAGACGCTTACCGGATTCAAGTACATCGGCGAGAAGCTGCGCAAGTACGAGGAGAAGATTCCTGCCGAGCTCCGAGATAACTACTCCGACTTGTCAGAGGACGCCACACGCAAGCTGCGCTTGAAGCATTCTTCCCTTTATGTGTTTGGGGGTGAGGAAAGCTACGGTTACAGCGGCTCAGACTTCGTGCGCGACAAAGACGGCAACAGCGCTGCAGTAATGATTGCCGAAGTGGCAGCCTTCGCAAAATCGGAGGGGACGACGCTGGTGGGTCTTCTCGATCGCATCTTTTCGGAATTCGGCTTCTATCTGGAGCGCGGAGAATCCCTGACGATGGAAGGGGCGGAGGGCGCCGCCCAGATCAAGAAACTGGTCGATTCTTATGCATCGAAGCCGCCGACCACAATCGACAAGGCGGGGGTCAGTTCCACGACCAACTTCGCGACCGAGACGATTCATGATTCCGAGGGAGACCGGATTCCCTCTGAAGCGATGCTCATGATCACGCTTGCGGATAACCGACGCGTTGCCGTGCGACCCTCGGGAACCGAACCCAAAATCAAGTATTATATGTTCGCTGCGGAGCCGCTCTCCGACGGCAAAACCATCTCTGCGGAGGAGCTGGAAGCCACCAAGAAACGTGTCACGGAATCCCTCGAGCGGCTCTGGAAGGAATTGAAGGCCGATGCCACCGCCAGGGCTTCCGCCTGATTTCGTCTTGACATTGCGCCGAGAGGCGCTACTGGTGCTCACCCGCGCTTGATAAACCGCGCCGTTGGTCCTGGAGCGCACGTCTTCGACGCTGCGCTATAAGCGCCCAGGGAAACCCGGCGAATAGATTGTAAAAATATGCCTGTTCGTCTCGGAAGATTCGAGATGCCGAAGACCCTCACTAAGGACGAGGTGTCGGCTACAGATACCTATGCAAAATTCGTTGCCGAGCCGTTTGAGGCCGGCTACGGCCACACGTTGGGAAATTCCCTTCGCCGCGTCCTGCTCTCGTCGCTCGAAGGGGCGGCCATCACCTCGGTGCGCATCGAAGGTGCCCCACACGAATTTACAAGCCTCCCCGGGGTGGTCGAAGATGTCGTCGATATAATCTTGAACCTCAAGAAAGTAAGGTTTAAGGCGCCCGACCACGAAGCTCGCAGTGCGAACATCTCCGTATCCAAAGAAGGTGCGGTGACCGCCGCGGAAATCCAGTGCTCGCAGGGAGTCGAGGTCGTCAACCCCGATCAGCACATCTGTACGATCGACAGGAAGCAAAAGTTTGACATCGAGCTCGAAATTAAGGTCGGACGCGGCTTTGCCTCGGGCGACGAGAACAAACACCCCGACCAGCCAATCGGAGTCATCGCAATTGACTCGATTTTCTCACCCGTCACGCGCGTCAAGTATGCGGTCGAGAATACACGTGTCGGACAGCGGACCGATTATGACAAGTTGATCCTCGATGTCTGGACCGATGGCCGCATCACGCCGGACGAGGCGCTTCTTCAGGCCTCTGCCATCCTCCGTCATCATTTGGATGTCTTCGTTGGTTACGACGACAACAAAGTTGAATTCGATGAGACGCCAGAGGAAGTCAGCCAGGAAAACACCCGGCTCAAGAAGCTCTTGAACATGAGCGTGAACGAGATCGAACTCTCCGTCCGCGCGGCCAACTGCCTCAACAACGCCAATATTACCACGGTCGGCCAGCTTGCTATGAAGACAGAAGCCGAAATGCTCAAATACCGCAACTTCGGAAAGAAGTCCCTTAACGAAATAAAGGACAAATTGCAGCAGCTCGGCTTAGGACTTGGAATGAAGTTCGAAATAGGCCTTGTCGATCCGGCGGGCGAAATCAAGTAAGCCCATCATGCGCCATCGTCGCAAAACAGTTAAACTGGGCCGGACTGCTGAGCATCGGAATGCCATGCTGGCCAACCAGACCTGCAGTCTCATCGAGCATGGACGGATCACCACCACGTTGGCGAAAGCCAAGGCGGTCCGGCCGTTGGCTGAAAAAATGGTCACCCTGGCAAAACGCGGAGGTCTGCATGCGCGCAGACGTGCGCTTGCGTTGCTTCACAACAACAGCACTCGCACCGTTAAAGCGGTGGGCAAGCTCTTCGCCGAAATCGCTCCGCGCAGTGCTGCGCGCAATGGCGGCTACACCCGCGTTGTCAAACTTGGTCCGCGCTCGAGCGACTCCGCACCGATGGCTTTTATCGAGTGGGTCGACCTTAACGCGGGCGATCAAGCGGCCTCAGAAGCAGATACCAAGATCTCTAAGAAAGCAGCCAAACCTTCGGACGGAGAGGACCAAAATCCTGCCAAGAAATAGAGTTTCCTCGGAATTCCTACCGAAAAGGGCGGACCCGTCGGTCCGCCCTTTTCGCTTTGATCGATGACGATCACGGTGCTCGGAATCCGAGCACAAAAGCGAGAGTGAGCTACGGCAGCTGCTATGGGTTTAGTGAGTTTACAAGCTTCAGTATTGCGTCGCCGCCACGCGCCCTACTTATTCATGACCTCCTCTATGTTCCCTGTGGTTTGTAGCGATCGTGCGTCAGTTGTGGGAATATTCGCGTTATCGACGCTCTGCAAAGCGTTCGCTAAACGTGTGCGTCATGCAGGCGTCCATTCCGATCGGCCAAGGGAACTTCCTGCCAGGTCTTGTTCATTCCAAGTAGTTGGAAAAGATTCGCAAACTCCGTGGTTTCGCAGGCACAGCTTTTGGGCGAAAATAATTTGGCTGCGCTGCGCGCGTCCGTTGAAATGAGCCTCTCCGAGTTCCTTCACCATTCGATGGAGTGGATCGCTCAGAGTGGGTGGGTTGGCGTTGGCTGGTTCATTCTCCTCTACACGCTCACGTGTGTCTTCTTTCTACCCGGTTCGATCCTGACGATCGGCGCTGGTGCGGTGTATGGTTTCTGGTTCAGCACCGCCCTTGTGACTGTCAGCTCGACGGTCGGCGCAGCGGTAAATTTTCTTACCAGTCGCTATCTGGTAAGAGATTGGATGCAGAGAAGAATCGGGCAGAATGCCAAATTCCGGGCGCTCGAAAAAGCGGTTTCCTCGGCAGGCTCGCGGATGATTCTGATCAGTCGTTTGTCACCGATCATTCCTCACAGTCTGGTCAGCTACGCCGCAGGACTTATGCGAATTTCATTTTGGAGGTTCACCCTAGCATCGTTTGTCGGTTTCCTTCCTCCAAGCGCGGCTTACACCTACGTGGGCGCGATTGTCGGCAAGGCAGTGCGCACGAGCGCCGGCGTGAGCCCGCATGATCCCCTCACCTGGGCGTTCTACGGAGT
>DATLIT010000459.1:0-3134 GCA_035539295.1 Terrimicrobiaceae bacterium
GGTCGGACCCGCCACCGAAGACCGCTCGACGCTGCGGACACGGTCGCGACAAACTGCGGCGATGAGGATCGAGGATCAAGCCAGGCGCGAAGCGAGGCGGCCGAGGACACCGATCGCACGTTCGATTTGGCTACTCCAGGGAAAGCCGCAGCTCAGGCGAATGTAGTTGCGGAAGTCGCCGACGGGCGAGAAGATCGGGCCTGGTGCGATGCTGATGCCGGCTTTGCGGGCCTCCGCGCAGAGTTGCATGGCGTCAATCGTAGGCAGAAGCTCGACCCAGAGTACAAAGCCACCCTGAGGGTTGCTGATGCGGAGTGGTTTGGGAAACTCTGTCGCAATCGCCTCGCGCATTTTCTGGACTTGCTCTCGATAGGTCCGACGAATTCTGCGAAGGTGGTTATCGTATCCTCCGTTACGGAGAAATTCGGCCACAGCCAAGGCGGGCAGCGCGGCGCCGCCCCAGTTTGTGGCGATTTTCAGCTCGACCGATTTATCGTAAAAGCGACCCGGCGAAACGTAGCCGATGCGATAGCCCGGCGCGAGCGTCTTGGAGAAGGAGCCGCAAAGGATCACCAGATTGTCTTTGTCGAGAGCCTTGAGACAACGCGGCCGAGTGCCGTTGTGCTGCAGGTCCCCGTAGATGTCATCCTCGATGATCGGAACCCCGTAGCGTTTGGCCAGGTGCAAGAGCGCGAGGCGATTCTCCTCGGGCATCAGGCTTCCCAGTGGGTTGTTAAAGTTCGGAATCAGAGTCATGGCCGCCACTTTATGTCGGCTGAGAGCACGCTCGGTTTCCTCGATGCTCAAACCATCGCGTGTCGAAGCCGGCACTGCGACCGCTTTCAGCCCGATCTGATTGAGAATGTGGACGAGTCCATAATACGTTGGTGACTCGATAAGAACTGTATCGCCCGGCTTGGTGACCGCTCGCAAGGCAAGATGGACGCCCTCTGTGGCGCCATTGACGATCAACAATTCTTCGCTGCTCAAATGGCAGCCCCAATCCAGCGAGCGCCGGCTGATTTCACGACGGAGTTTGAGGCAACCCGGCACCGGATCGTAGCTGATCGTCTCCGCAGTCTGCTCGCGGGCCAGCTTCCCGACGATCCGAGCGAGCTTCGCGCCAGGAAGCAACTCCGGGCTCGGAATGGCACCGCCAAGGGGCACCAAGTCGGGATTAACCAGATCACGAACAATCGGAATAGAGGGATGGAAGTCGGCCCATGGCACCTTTGAAGTCCGAGGCGAAGCAATGGGTTCGGCCAGCGCATCGGAAAGCCTCGGCTTAACGAAGAAGCCCGACTTAGGGCGCGCCTCGATCATACGCCGATTTTCCAGAACCATATAGGCCTGCAACACGGTAGGAATGCTGACGTTCTGCTGGCCACTCAGGCGCCGCACCGACGGAACGCGATCTCCCGCCCTCAGGCTCCCCGCGGTGATTAGGTCGGCGACATTGTCGGCAACCTGCAAGTACAGTGGCTTCTCCTCCAGCATCGTCACTGCACAGAATAGCACAGCTGCTGAAGCACGGCTATACACAGTTGCTGCTTCTTTGAGGCATAACAGATCTGGCTTCAGGCAAATCTGTACAGGAAAGAAATTTAGTTCTCTGAATCTGTTATTTCCGCAGACAGGTGCGACAATGCAATTTATGACCGGAGCTGTTCTCAACAAGGGGCGGCAGACATTTGCTTCCAGCGCCCAAGGAAGCAGCGGCCTTTCCGCCGGGCTCGCCCCACTTACGGGCACTTCCAAACTGCCACCGACCGCTCTACACGGCGAAGGGTTTATGCGACGAGCGATCCGCTTGGCTTGGAGCGCGGCCCGGAGGAAGACCGAGACGACTTTTGTCGGCGGGTTATATCACCTTCGCAAGGGGATGGTGGAGCGGGCGCATTTTCCGAAAGGGGGAAAGATCACCTGTTGCTCCGGCACCGTCTGGATCACCGCCGATGGCGGCGGCGAAGATGTCGTTCTTTCCTCGGGAGAATTTCGCTGGTTTCGTCCCGGAGGCTGGATCTTGATCGAAGCCATTGCCACGTCGGAAGTCCTCGTGGAAGCTTGACGCTGCGCTCCTGTTGACACCGCCGGGGACCGCACCCATAGTCACGGCCTCGCCGAGCGGAGCACATGGAGAACATTCGCAACATCGCCATTATTGCGCACGTGGACCACGGCAAGACGACGCTCGTGGATCAACTGCTCAAGCAGTCGGGAACGTTTCGCGCAAACCAGAAGATTGATGAGCGGGTAATGGATTCCATGGATCTCGAGAGAGAAAAGGGCATTACCATTCGCTCGAAAAACGCGGCCTTTCGCTGGAACGGTTATCACGTGAATATCGTCGACACTCCCGGGCACGCTGATTTTGGAGGGGAAGTCGAGCGGATCATGAAGATGGTCGATGGTGTCCTTCTGGTGGTGGATGCCCACGACGGACCGCAGGCGCAAACAAAATTTGTCTTGCGGAAAGCCTTGGAAAACGGACTCAAGCCAGTGGTCGTCATCAACAAGATTGACCGCGAGAATGCGCGCCCGCATAAAGTGCTCGACCTGGTCTTCGAACTGTTTCTCGAGCTCAATGCGACGGATGAGCAGCTCGATTTTCCCCATATTTACGCGAGCGCGAAGCAGGGATTTGCCAGGCGGGAGCTCGTCGATCCTAGCCAGACGATGCTTCCGCTCTACGAGGCCATCGCCTGGCACATTCCGCCGCCGAAAGCCTCCGGCGTCGACCACTTCCGATTTTTGGTATCGAATCTTGACTACAGCGATTACCTCGGCCGGATCGCATATGGGCGAATCGTCAGCGGTCGCGTCGCGGTTGGCCAGAGTGTCGTTTGCTTTCACACCAACGAGAAGAAGACGCGTGCGAATGTCACGGCGGTTTTCAGCCACGAGGGACTCGATAAGGTTCAGGTAGAGAGCGCGAGCGAAGGCGATATCGTAGGCATCGCGGGTTTCGAGGACGTCTTTATTGGCGAAACAATCACCGATTCCGAAGACCGCGAGGCGCTTCCCTTCATCCACATCGATCCGCCGACGATAACGATGAAGCTCTGCGTGAATGATTCGCCGCTCGCCGGGCGGGAGGGAAAGCTCCTGACTGCTCGCCAGATCAAGGATCGTCT
>DATLIT010000460.1:0-4592 GCA_035539295.1 Terrimicrobiaceae bacterium
CTTTCAACGTTTACCTCCATCGCCAATCTGATTTCGAGAGCTATCTCGCGCGCTTGCAGAACCTGGCCGAGGAGAAACCCCTGCTCCTCGGCGAGTTCGGCATGGACACCATCCGCCACTCCGAGGACGACCAGGCAGAGATGCTGCGCTGGCATATTGAAAGCGTTGTTCGCGGCGGACTGGCGGGGACGACCATTTACGCCTGGACTGACGAGTGGTTTCGCGGTGGCCAGGAGATCACCGAGTGGGCGTTTGGCCTGGTTCGCCGTGATCGCACCCCAAAACTCTCCTACTCGACAGTCAAGGAACTCTTCGCCAACGACGGCTCGATGACTCGCAAGGTCAGACTGCGGCGCTATCCAAAGGTTTCCGTCGTTGTCTGTTCATATAATGGCGCCAAGACGCTCGATCGATGCCTCGAATCACTGCAACGGCTGGAATATCCCGATTACGAAGTGATCCTCGTTGACGACGGATCAAAGGATCAAACGCAGCAGATTGCCACGCGGCATCCCTGGGTGGTCAACATTCGGCAGGAAAATTCGGGCCTAAGCGTAGCCCGCAACGTCGGGGGCCGAGCCGCCAGTGGCGAAGTTGTTGCCTACACGGACAGCGACTGTATGGCTGATCCGGAATGGCTCTACTTCATGGTCGGCACGTTGTTGAGCGGAGATTTTGCGGGTGTTGGCGGACCGAATCTGTCGCCGCCGGCCGAGAACTGGATACAGGCCTGTGTAGCCGCTGCGCCCGGCGGCCCCAATCATGTGCTCTTGTCGGACGTCATTGCGGAGCACATTCCGGGCTGCAACATGGCTTTTTACAAGTGGGCGTTCGAGAAAGTCGGTGGATTTGATCCTGAGTACCGCAAGGCTGGCGATGATGTGGATTTTTGCTGGCGTCTGCAGCAAGACGGCCAAATCATCGGCTTTAGTCCGGCGGCGGTTGTCTGGCACTATCGGCGCTTCACGCTGCCCGCTTTCCGAAAGCAACAGCAGGGGTATGGAGAAGCCGAATCGCTCCTCCGTTTCAGGCATCTTATTTTCTTTGGCCCTACCGGCACCGCGAAGTGGAAAGGCCAGGTCTATGGTGCGCAGCGTTTTACCTGGCTCGTGAATCGGCCGATCATCTATCATGGGATTTTCGGCGAGGGACTCTTTCAATCCATTTACCCTACTCCGCAGTCTGACCTTGCCGCCTATTTGAGCAGTATCGAATGGGTGGCGCTGACCCTGTTTGTTTTCTGCCTTTCGATTCCACTCCCGGTTCTGCGAATCGTCCCGTACCTCATGTTCGGCGGGACGTTCCTTGTGGCGCTTTCCTACATGATTCACGCGAAGCTTGAGCCGAAGCATGATACGATCCGCGCGCGCCTGCTTGTGGCGTTCCTGGCCCTTGCCCAGCCGCTGGTCCGCGGCTGGTCGCGCTACTTCACCTGGCTGAAGTTCAAACGCACGCCGCCGGCGGTCATCGCCTTACCGGAGCGGAACTACACGCCCACTCGCGGCAGCATCTCGAAGCTGGATTTCTGGTCCGAGAATGGTGAGGGCCGTGAGCGGCTTCTGCCCGAAATTGTCAAGGCGCTCCAATCAGAAGGTTGGAACTACTCGACCGATACCGGTTGGAAGGATTGGGATATTCAGGTCTATGGCAGCTTTTGGTGGGGTATCAAGCTGCGCAGTGTGACCGAATATCATGGCGGCCCCAAGTGCCTGACGAGAATTAAGCTCACCACACAAATGGTCGCGACCACCTTCCTGATCAACTTTGTGCTCCTGGCGAGTCTCGGGTATCGTCAACTCTTCGTGCCAGGAAATCATTTGTGGCTTTGGATTCCTTATCTGGTCGCAGTCTGCTTTCTCGTGGCACGAGGATATCGTTTGAAGAAGCGAGTTGCGGAGCTCGTCGACGCCGCTGCACAACGCTGCGGATTTGTGCGCGTCGGACGAAAGCCGGCGAAGGGACAAACTTGAGCGAGTTGGTCGCGGATTACGACTTCGCGCTGCCGCCGGATCTTGTTGCTTCGCGTCCACTGGGTCAACGCGATGCGTCGCGAATGCTGGTATTGGATCGTCGCTCCGGGCGTCTCGAACATCGTCGTTTTCGTGACTTTCCCGACTACCTCGGACGCGATGATCTGGCCGTGCTGAACAACTCGAGAGTCATCAAGGCAAGACTTCGTTCGGAGGATGGGCGCATGGAGCTTCTTCTCGTTGAGCCATTAGACCCTGGAGAATGGCTCTGCCTGGCGAAACCTGGTCGAAAGATGCGTCCAGGCTTCGCCTTTCCCATCGCGGGAGTAACGGCATATGTCGTGAGAACACTCGAAAACGGATCGCGCGTGGTGAAATTCGATCGGGAACCCGACCTCGAGCACTTCGGCAGCGTTCCAATTCCTCCTTATTTGCGCCGGAAGGCGGACCAGCAAGATGAGATTCGCTACCAGACGGTATTTGCCGAATCTCCCGGCTCGGTGGCGGCCCCCACTGCAGGCCTTCATTTCACTCCGGAAATTCTCTCCCACATAGCACATGCTTACATCACTCTTCACGTCGGCATGGCTACCTTTCTGCCAGTGAAGGCCGAACGCGTGATCGACCACCACATGCATTCCGAGCGCTATACCGTCAGCGAGCAGACGGCGCGCGCGATAAATACCGCCAGGCGAATCTTTGCGGTGGGAACAACGTCGGCTCGCGTTCTTGAGAGTCAGCCGCTGGGTCCGACCTTCCCGCACTCAGGTTCGACGGACATTTTTATTCATCCTCCCTTTTCCTTCCAGCGCGTCGGAGCTCTTCTCACCAATTTTCATCTTCCGAGATCGACGCTCCTGATGCTGATCTGCGCGGTTGCCGGGCGGGAGGCCGTGCTTGCAGCCTACGCTGAGGCGGTCAAAGAACGGTATCGATTCTTCAGCTACGGCGACTGCATGTTGGTGGTTTGATTTCGGCGAGCCAAAAAGAACTTTTTGAGAATCGCGGCGCACTCCTCCGCTTTCACCTCTCCCCTCACCTCGCAGCGGTGATTTAGCTCGGGCATCTGCAGAATGTTCAGGAGACTCCCGGCAGCGCCGGCCTTGCCGTCTCGACAGCCGAAAATGACCCGGCGGAGACGCGCGTGAACAATCGCTCCCGCACACATCGGGCATGGCTCTTTGGTCACGAAGAGCTCACAATCGGTCAGCCGCCAGTCGCCCACGGCGCTCTCCGCCTGAGTAATAGCCAACATCTCCGCATGCGCGGTCGCATCCTTAAGCGTCTCCACTTGGTTCCACGCTCGGCCGATGATTTCACCATTCCGGACGATCACAGCGCCCACCGGAACTTCGTCTGACGCGAAAGCCTTGCGCGCAAGGCGCAACGCCTCAGTCATAAAAAACTCGTCGCTGGTGAAATCCATGCTGCCACGCTATGAGATACCACATGGAACCCCTTAAGACTATCGTGGCTCCCTCAATTCTCGCAGCGGATTTCGGGAGGCTCGGCCAGGAAATCGCGCGTGTGACCGAAGGCGGAGCGGACTGGATCCATTGCGATGTCATGGATGGACATTTTGTCGACAACATCTCGTTCGGCCCAGATGTTGTCGAGGCCGCGTCAAGGCACACTGAGCTTCCCTTGGACGTTCACTTGATGCTGGAAAAGCCTGATAAGTTTTTTCAGCGGTTTACGAAGGTTGCGAACTCGATCACCGTGCATGTGGAGGCTGATCACGATGTCGCCGAAACCCTCAGCCGAATTCGCTCCGCCGGCTGCAAGGCCGGACTCGCCGTCAGTCCCCCGACCCCTTTCGAGAAGGCGCGCCCTTTCCTTGACCTGATCGACGTGCTGCTCATCCTGACGGTGAATCCGGGTTTTGGCGGGCAGGCCTTCATCTCCGAAGCCTTGGATAAGGTTCGCGCTGGTGCAGACTGGAGAGCAGCCCATAACCTGCACTACCACATCGAAGTAGATGGGGGCATCAACGTTGCCACCGCCCGCGCGGCGCGCGAGGCCGGCGCGAATGTCATGGTCGCGGGAACATCCATTTTCCGAGCAAATGACGTGGCGGCAGAGATCTCCGCGCTACGGTGAGAGCCAGTGTTCGGAAGTTCCCCGGGTTCGAGTCGAAATCAATTCGAGCAGAGTTCGGTTTGGTGATGGTTCGTGACCGGCGTCGGTAGCTCGGGATATTCAAAGACTTTGCCTTCGAAATTGCGGATTACGACTTTCTCAGCGTCGTGATACAACACGTAGCCTGGATTTATCGGGACCTTGCCGCCACCGCCAGGAGCATCGATTACGTATTGAGGAATCGCGTATCCAGAGGTGTGGCCACGCAGTCCCTCGATAATCTCGATGCCCTTAGCGACACTTGTCCGAAGATGCGATGAGCCCTTAATGAGGTCACACTGGTAGAGGTAATACGGACGGACGCGGCAGAGCAGCAGTTTGTGAACAAGCTCGCGCATGGTCGCAACATCATCGTTAACTCCTGCAAGCAACACACTCTGATTGCCCAGCGGAATGCCATGATCAGCCAGGCGGCCCAGCGCTTCGCGCACTTCGAGGGTCAACTCACGCGGATGATTGACGTGGACGCTCATCCAGAGAGGA
>DATLIT010000461.1:0-2312 GCA_035539295.1 Terrimicrobiaceae bacterium
CATGTCCCACTCGACGAACTAGCGCATATTGCCTGGCTGGGCGTCCTCACGATGTCGCGTGTGGCCGCGATGACGGTTATCGCGACGTTAATCTGGACGCCCATCGGCGTGGCCATCGGGTTTCGTCCGAAGGTGGCACGCTTCGCCCAGCCGCTCGCGCAAATCGCGGCGTCCTTTCCGGTGAACATGACCTTTCCGTTCGTCGTCGGCTTCTACGCCGCGCATCATATCTCCATGGATTGGGGCAGCATTCTGCTCATCGCGATGGGCACGCAATGGTATATCCTTTTCAACGTGATTGCAGGAGCTATGGCGATTCCCAACGATCTCAAGGAAGCCGCACGCACTTATAGTCTGCGCGGCTGGCCGCTTTGGATAACGCTAATTCTTCCCGCCATCTTTCCGTTTTGGGTGACCGGCGCTTGCACCGCTGCCGGTGGAGCTTGGAACGCCAGCATCGTCGCCGAAGTTGCCGTGTGGGGCCAGACGACGCTCAAGGCTGAAGGGTTGGGCGCTTTTATTTCTGAAGTGACTGAGCAGGGGAACACCCCACTCATCATTTGCAGCATCGTTGTCATGTCTCTCTTTGTCGTCATCACGAACAAGCTGCTCTGGCGTCGTCTCTACGGCCTTGCCGAGCGACGCTTTCACCTCGATTAAGACTATGGTTGCAACTACCTTGGACCACCCCGACATCCTGACCGATACCGAAACCATTGGCGAGCTGCGCCATGTGTCGAAATCCTATACCACCGACGGAGGCCGGGAATATAAGGTGCTTGATCAAATTGATCTTGCCGTCAAGGAAGGCGAATTGCTGGCGCTCCTCGGCCAATCTGGTTCGGGAAAATCCACGATCCTGCGGTGCCTGACCGGACTCCTCAAGCCTACGGACGGCCGTGTGCTTTGTTATGGGAAACCGCTCGACGGCATCATCAACCCGCACGCCTCCATCGTTTTCCAGACCTTCGCCCTCTATCCTTGGCTAACGGTCGAGCAAAACGTGGCCGTCGGCCTTATGGCAAAGCGGCTCAGCCGTTCCGAAAAACAGGTGGCCATTGACAAGGTGATCGAGCTAATCGGTCTCTCGCGTTATCACCGTTCCTACCCTCGCGAACTCTCCGGCGGCATGCGCCAGCGGGTGGGCCTCGCGCGCGCGCTTGTCTCAGAACCCAAAATGCTCTGCCTCGATGAAGCCTTTAGCGCCCTCGATGTTCTCACTGCCGAAACTCTACGTCACGAAATCATCGCGCTCTGGAAGAAGCAGGTCGCGAATCTCAAGAGCATCTTCATGGTCACTCACAACATCGAGGAGGCCGTCGAGATGGCGACGCGCATTTGCATCCTGTTTCCGCGTCCGGGACGGCTGGGCCTTGTCCTGGAAAACAAATTGCCATATCCGCGCGATGCCAAGTCGCCCGAATTCCAACGTCTGGTGGCTACCATTCACGAGACCATCACCACTCTTACCCTTCCCGATCAGCCGCCGGAGCCGCCTCCCGCGCCCGGCCAGCCTGTTTCACGCGCCCGCAGGCGCATGGAGTCCATCCCTCTCGTCACCGTCGGCCAAATTATTGGATTAATTTCCATTCTCTACGACCGGCCGGAACTGGCTAATATCTACGACATTTCCGACGAGATCGAAAAAGACTTTGGCGAGACCATCGCCATTGTCAAAGCCGCGGAAATCCTTGAGCTGGTGGATACGCCGAAGAACGACGTTGAACTAACTGCACTTGGACGCCGCTTTTATGAAGGAAGCCGGGAGGAGCGGCAGAAGATTTTTTCCGAGCAGATTTACAAGCTGCGCCTCTTTCACATCATCCTCGCCTATCTTGAGGTAAGCCAAGAAGTCGATGCCGAACGCGTATTGCGGGACATTGCCGACGCGCTGCCTCACGACAACCCGGAGAAGATCCTTGAAACCATGATCGCCTGGGGCCGCTACGCGGGAATCATGGATTACAATCCCAATTCAAAAACCGTATTTGTCCCGCACGATGAGGAAAACGTGGCAAAAATCTAATGAGCCGTACGCTTTCTCAGCCTATCAGCTGATGAAAAAAGGCAATAGATCGCGAGCGATGACACCTTACATCAACCATTCTACCCCAACTTGCGCCCATCTGCTCTCGAGAAATCCGGGTAAGGCTTCGCCGGCGCTAATGCCACCGATCAGCAAGTTCATGAGCAGAGGCTTGCGAAAGACAGCTCCCCAGTAGCGCCGCCCCTCGGAATCGACGACGGGACAGTTCGCCCCACGCGCCATCGCCCATGCAGCGCAGCACAGTGAGGACCGGCGTATCTCGGAC
>DATLIT010000462.1:0-2660 GCA_035539295.1 Terrimicrobiaceae bacterium
GCTTTGGCCTCAAGCGTAGCAGACATGGCAAAGACAGGTTGCGTTCACGACAAGCAGAAGCAGGACAGGCTCTTACGGAGCTCTGCCGTCGAAAATGCCTCTGGATGCCATGCAAACATGATTGAAATCCCCGCAATTGAGGCGGTGAAAGCGTAGCTCTTTCGCCATCGTGCGGGGGTCAGGGAAGGTAAAGAACCCGAACCGCCAAGCAAGAGAAAAGTTTCTCGAGCTTGCGGGGCAGAACCTCAGGAGCAGATGCTAATCGAGCCTACCGAGTCTGGAACTTCGATCGGCCTCAAGCCTTCAGGATGATTTCCTGGCGGCCTCTTTGCGCAGCTGGCGCTCGGCTTCGACCCAATCGCCCAATTCGTCTCCGGTCAGACTCAAACTCCGGCGATGTTCGGCGATGTAGTAAGCTCGCAATGCGATCTCGTCCGCGGCGATTTCCGAAGCAGCCTTCTTTCGAAAACCGGCAGCGCGGCGAGGCTTGGGTGCAACTGGAAATCCCGAAGCCGGGAGCGAGGTATTCCGGTCGGCAGCGACATCTAGTTGCTGCGAAGGCTTTTTGGATGAGCTTCCTTTTGTCTTCTTCGGATCGTCGGATTTATCTTTCTTCTTTTTCGCCATCATTTCGATTCTTTGGATACTAGACTACCCTCGTGATTGGCAGGGTTTGCAAAATAAATCTTCAAAATTTTTCCGTCCAAAATAGGTTTCGCGTATGACTGCGTTCGTCATTCGATGGCTGGTCACAACCGTCGCAGTTCTGGTTGCCGCTCACGTGATTCCAGGAGTGAGCTATGAGGGCTGGGGCACTTTGTTGGGAGCGTCGCTCTTGCTTGGAATCATCAACGCGTTTGTTCGGCCGATCTTGCTGCTCCTCAGTTTGCCGTGGATCATTCTCACGATGGGCTTGTTCATCTTTGTCATCAACGCACTGCTTCTGTTGTTGGTTTCGAAGATTATCCCGTCTTTTCAGGTCTCCGGATTTTGGAGCGCATTCTTTGGCGCGATTGTGATCAGTCTCGTCAGCTGGTTGCTCAGCTCGTTCTTCCGCGGAAGCGACGGAAAAATCCATGCGATCACGCACCACCCCACGACCAAGCGGGCGAACGCACGCGTCATTGAATGACTTATTGCCTGGGCCTACAATGCCACGACGGTTTGGTCTTGCTCTCCGACTCGCGAACAAGCGCCGGAGTGGACAATGTCACCATTCATTCGAAGATGCGCATTTACGAAGTGCGCGGGCAACGCATGTTTTGTCTCCTGACTTCCGGGAATCTTTCCATCACCCAGTCGGTTATTTCTCTCCTTGAACGAGACATTCAAGAGGCGAAAGAAGATCCCAATGTCGATACCTTGCTCAATCAGACGAACTTCCTGGAGACTGTCCACTATGTAGGTCAGCGGCTTCGGGACGTGCGCCGCATGCACGCGGAGGCGTTAGATCGAGCGGGCATCAGCTTCAACAGCAACTTTATCCTTGGCGGTCAGATCGAGAACCAGCCGCCGGAGATCTACCAGATCTATCCGGAAGGCAATGCCATCCACGCGAGCACCGAGTCGCCCTTCCTGCAGATCGGGGAGTTGAAGTACGGCAAGCCAATCCTGGATCGTGTCTTCACCTCCACAACCTCGCTGGCCGAAGCGGCTAAGCTCGGATTGCTCTCCCTCGATGCCACCGCCAGGAGCAATCTCTCCGTGGGCACCCCATTCGAGATGCTCGCTTATCGCGTTGATAGTCTTGAGGTGCGCCATCGCATCAAATTCGAGGCAAATGATTCTTACCTGCGCATGGTCTGCGATCGCTGGCAGGAGGGTTTGATTCAACTTGTGCACGACATCCCGGAACTCGATGTTCTCAAGCAATGAACTTTCTCGAGCCCGGCCTGCCGGTGCGAATAAAGATCTGCGGGATCACAGCGCAGGAGGATGCTTCCATGGCGATCGAAGCCGGGGCCGACGCGTTGGGCTTCAACTTCTTTCCTGGTTCGCGAAGATTTATTTCCCTCGAGGAGAATCGTTCCTGGATAGCTTCTCTGATCGGGCAAGCTTTCCGAGTCGCCGTCGTGGTGAATGCCAGCTTAGAGGAGTTGACCGCCCTGCGGGAGTCAGGCTGCTTCGAAGCGGTCCAGTTTCACGGCACGGAAACTCCTGAGCTCTGCGCAACTATCGGATTTCCTGTCTGGATTCGCGCAGTGCGCGTGCAAGGCGAGCACTCGCTCACGCAGGCTCTTCAATTCAAGACCCCGCACCTCCTGTTGGACGCCTGGTCCGCCGGTTCCTACGGCGGCACCGGGCGCCTCGTTGATTGGACTTTGGCTGCACGCTTTGTCGCCGCACAACCCTCTCGAAGGTTAATCTTGGCCGGCGGGCTGAGTCCCGAAAACGTGGGCGCCGCTATTCGTGCGGTGCGTCCTCATGCCGTCGACGTGGCCAGCGGCGTCGAGAGCAGCCCCGGACGCAAAGATCTTCGCCGGATCAGAGATTTTGTCCGAGCCGTCCGCGAGAGCCTCAGCGAAATTGACGCCCACGCGCGTTAAATAAGCACCGGCTAGAAGGAGTCGAAAAGCTTGTCGAGGCGCTTGTGCCAAGCGCCTCTCGATTTCGCTGGGCGCTTGACACAAGCGCCCCTACAACTGGGCGCGCACATGAGC
>DATLIT010000463.1:0-4520 GCA_035539295.1 Terrimicrobiaceae bacterium
GCTGGAGCCTGGATAGAGCTCGCTATGTCGAAATCGGGGTTGACGGACGAATCTCGAAGTCGGAACTGCTGAACGAAATCACAATCGAAGGTTGGCGCGAGACGCCTTGGAGAATTGCCAGCTCCGTCATGAACCCTGACTATCTTTCGGTTCCGGAACTCGAAGACTATCTTGCCTACAACCAGGACTTTCCTGAGGTTCGACTCGCGCCGTATCGCACGCAGCTCCACTACCGATGGGCCTTGCCGTGGTTGTGCCTGCTGGTCGTGTTCATCGCGGCGCCGCTCGGAATTGTCTATAACCGTCGAGGAATATTGGGAGGGGTTGCCCTGGCGATCGGGCTGTTTTTCTCTCTCGTCTTCTTTAGTAGCCTCTTCGTTGCCCTCGGAAAAGGAAATCGCCTCTCGCCGTCGATGGCAACTTGGGGCCCAATGGCAGTTTATTTCCTCATGGGCCTGGGCTTGCTCTGGTTTAGATCGACTAACCGCGAGTTTCCTAAGATCAGACTCCCTTGGACAAGCTAGTATGGAAGGTGAGTGGGACATCAAATCCCGTGCGCGATTCTGTGCGCGGACCGGCAAACCATTCGCGGAGGGGGAATGCTTCTACACCTTGCTCTTCCGTGATGGGGACAGGTTCCGCCGTGAAGACATCAGCGAAAAGGCTTGGAACGAACGAAACGAGAACATTCAGCCGTTTTCCTTCTGGCGCTCGAAGTACGAAGCACCCGAACCACCACCTGCCGAACCGCTTCGCAAAGAGGACGCAGAGAACCTGCTTCGACGCCTCGTCTCCAAGGCGGACCCCGCATCGACGAATGCCCGGTATATTCTTGCATTAATTCTGGAGCGAAAACGGATCCTGCGTCCGATCGAATCGAGTGATGACAGTTTGCTCGTTTACGAGCATGCGGGCACGGGCGAGTCGATCGTAGTCCCGAATCCTCGGCTCTCGCTGGACCAGCTATCTGCTGTCCAGGATGAAGTCTACGAAATGCTCGCTGGCTCGTTGCGTTGATCGCGGCGTCGTCGCTTTGAGCGACGCCTCAGGTGCCAAATTGCTCCAAGGGCCAGCGCTGCCAGCCAGGGAAGGTTGACGAGGAAAATCACGGCCAGGCGCTCGAAAACGAGGAAATGCAAGTCCATGATTCGAGCGATCATGTCGTGCATACAAATCAGGCTCACTCCTATCAAAATCGCTGGCCAGCGTCCCAGCAAGGCGAGAAATGAGAACAGCTCCAGCGCGAGACCCAAACCGAAAAACAGCCGGGTTATATTTGGGTGATCGATGATGAATTGGGGGATTGCGTTGGCAAGGTGATCGGGCCGTTCCTGAATGTTGAGGTAGTTTTTGGTATTTGTCTTGGCAATCGCCACAGCCAAATTTGGCGTTCTCTGGAGCCATTCGCCTTCGCTCCGCTCCAGCTTGGTAATCGCTGAGGTCACGTAGCAGGAAACCAAGGCAACCTTGGCGGCATGCACCAAGCGGCGGTGCGTTTCGGCATTCGCGACAGGGAAGAATGCTCGTCTATCGATCACTCGATGGCGAACCAGGAAATATCCCGCCACGCCCCATTGGGCCAAAGCTACCAAGGCAAGTGGCTGAAGGGTGTGGTTAATTGCGCCCTGAGAGTTTTCGAACGATCCGCATGCCGACAGCAAGAACGTTATGAAAGTAAGCGAGACGAACATGAAAAATCCCGCGGCATAGAATACGACGGCGATGGCCAGCAATCCGCGAAGTGTTCCGAGTATCTCGGGGTTCATGAGAAAGGTCAGGTCCAGAAAACGCGCAAGACCATTTGGATGGGACAGCGTAGCGGGATAGTAAAAGCTGGGAACGCTCTGCCAAACCATTGCGGCGAAGGCAATGCGCATCAATGCCATCTCCCAGCACGAATGCGGAACGATTCGGCTATCGAATTTCATCAGCACCAGGAAGGATCTCCGCCAGCAGCGTCTCTGCCTCCTTGAGACGCGAATCCTCCACAGAGATTCGCACTTCAATCAATCTCAAGCCATCTCGCAAAAGATCAGCTCGTTTCTGCGGCTCCGCCCTCTGGACCAGGGACCAGAGAACATTTCGGCCTGCTTGCGCCAGAGCGACATCAGACTTCAGGCCTTCATTCTCGAGCTTCCGCCGTTCAGCCTTCAAAGCCTTGGGAACGTATGTCGAGCGCGAGCGGAAGACGGTGACATAGGGGAGCATCTCCCCGCGGCCGTTCAAAACAACAAAATAAACGGCTTCCTCTCCCAGCCGGGAATACATGGGGAAGTTCGAAAAAGGATAGTTCTCGCCAACAACCAACAGCAGAGCCACCGAAAGCCACACCTCGCGGAACGGAACGCGAAGCAGAAGCCTTCCAAGCGATAACGATCCCGAGGAAATAGTCCTCGAAAATGCCATCGAATTGTCCTAGCAGCCGTTCGGTCGGGGCGTCCAGCCTTGATTCAAGGGCAGGAAAAATCCCTTGCGCTCGAGGAATCAGCGGCCGAAACATTCGTGGCTGATGCTCGCGGACTTTCCACTGTTTCTTGCGCCGATGGCCGGAGTGACGAACACGGTCTTTCGCCGCATCTGCAAGACCAGGGGGGCAGACGTTCTCACCACAGAATTCGTGTCTGCCGAGGGAATCCTACATCGAAATGCGCGGACCAAGCACTATCTCGAGTTCTTCGAAGAAGAGCGTCCCCTCGGCGTCCAGCTGTTCGGGGCTGATCCGGAGCACCTCGCTGAAGCCGCCCGCGCCGTCATCGATTGGGTAGAGCCGGATTTTTTAGATCTCAACTTCGGCTGCCCGGTGAATAAGGTGGTGTGCAGGAATGGAGGGTGCGCGTTGCTGCGCGATTTACCACTCCTAGCGCGCATTGCCCATGCGGTGATCACTGCGGCGCATCCCGTTCCGGTGACGGCCAAGATTCGCATTGGATGGGATCACCGCTCCGTCAACGCGGTGCAGGCAGCCAAAACCCTGGAACAATGCGGCATCGGCCGTATCGCCGTGCACGGCAGGACCAAAGAGCAAGGATATTCTGGCCGGGCGAATTGGTCGGTGATTGCGGAAGTTGCCGCGGCCGTGGGAGTTCCTGTCATCGGCAATGGAGACATTGGCAGCGCCCAGGACGCCCTGGAACGGAAGAACGAAGCCAATGTTGCTGGTCTGATGATCGGACGTGCTGCCATGGCCTCGCCGTGGATTTTTTCTGAGATTCGAACGGCGCTGCTAACCGGCATTCTTCCTGCCGCCCCGACGCGAGAGCAAAAATGGCGACTCATGCGCGACCATTGTTCACAGGAAATTATCTGGAGACGCGATGAACGGTTCGCCATGAAAGCGATGCGCTCCCGGCTGATGGCCTACACTCGCGGCATGCCTGGTGCGCCACGCCTACGTCACCGGCTGGCTCAAGTGGGAAGTCTTGCCGAGCTCGAGGATGTCGCTGCGAGCGAGCTAGCTCTGGATGAAATCTGTCTTCAACCAGCGTCCATCAATAATTGAGGTGGCCTGGCGCTATGAAATGAACCGCAGTGCTCTTCTGCCACTGATCGTCGCATTGCTCGTCTCGCTCGCACGGGCGCCGGCCGGCGAGTTGCGCAAATCGTACTTCGAGGCGACGAAACCGCGCGCATGGTCGGAGTATGCTCTCACCGCGGGCAGCCGCTCGAAGGCCATTTTTCGCTATCAGCGACAACAAAATATCGGCGGCAGGATCGTCATTGAACTCACCATCACAACATCGATCGCACCAGGGAAGAGTTCCCAGTCGAAGAACACCTATGTCATGTCATCGAACTTCGATCTCGGACGCGACGGATTGAGCTTTGGAAAATTTATTGAAAAGATGTCGATGTCATCGAGCGGAATGGTCATGCAGGTGGACGACGCCACCCTGAATCAAATTCGACAGGCTGAGAAAGACTTTCGAGGCGGGGTAACCTTTGAAAAGACCGAAAAGATGGATGGCCGCACCTGTGACCGCTACAGCTACTCGCTCCGAACGCACGGGCCAGTGCCGACGATTGAAACGGGGACGCTCTGGCTGAGCGATTCCGTTCCATTTGCCATCGTCCGCCAGGTGGCGGAGGTCTTTAGACCAAACGGCACGAAGCTATCGAGCTTTGTCATGCAACTGCAGGATTCTGGAACTGGCACTTCCTCCTAGCTCACTCCCGAGTCGATCGCCGCGTCGGAATGCGCTACGAAACCTTTGTTGAGCGATCTCGAACGCGGCAGCTGACGCTTGCTCCACAACGCAAACTGATTCAGAGCTGATTTACTCGCCCTGGCGCAATCGAGAGCCCGGGGTTGCTATGCTGCGCTTCTTCTTGTGTGTCGAGAACGTCGGACTAACCGCTCACAGGACTTTAAAATCCGTTTGAATGCCATATATACCGTTAAGTCTTGCCGGCGCCCATCACCGTGGCATTCTCGCGCTGTTGAAAAGCCGAAATGCACGGGTTGTGGTAGGCAATCACTTGCCGGGAGGCAATGAGCCTTGCTGGCGAGGACGAATCAAGGC
>DATLIT010000464.1:0-7537 GCA_035539295.1 Terrimicrobiaceae bacterium
CTTTGCGCTCCGCCTCGAGGCGAAACTCGTGGAATTTGCGCAACGCGTAGTGCTCCGCGGCGAGATCGTTGGTGAAGGTGATCGAATAGAGTCCCAGATCAGCGCCGACAATCTTCTCGCCGGGCTTTGGATCAAGGTGCCCGTACATGATATGGTCGAGCGTCGCTGACCGAAACGACCACGAAGCCTCGCGCGGGTACTTGCCACCCCGGACCGCCCAGATATCAGAGGTGTCGTTGGCACGGGCTGCTGGCGTGACTTCGGAGTTCTCGAAGAGGCGTTCCTCCATCGCCAGGATTTCGACGTTTGATGCCGAGAGTAGCACGATGTCGACAATCCCCTGGCGGATGACGTCACGAATCTGCGCACGAAAGTCTTCGGAAGTCTTCCAGTCGGTCTCATAGCTGGTTGTCTTCGGGGTGCGACGAGGGCCGGGTGCGGCCACTCCGAAGGCCATATCAGCATCCTTCGCGTCAGCAATGATGAAGGCCTTGCTGCTCGAGGGATTTTGCAGGATATCGGCGATTTTAATGTCGAGTGTCTTGGTCATGCTAAATCGCGATAGCCGTGCGTTTCGGCTAAACCGAGGCACTGCACTAACGGAATGACTCCGTCTGAACTGCTGGGATCGGTAAGCGAAGCAGCAGCCGTGCAGACCCCATAGCGCAGGGCGGTCTCCATGGGAGCATTTTCGTGCAGGCCAAGGAGGATTCCGGCGGCGAAGGCATCGCCGGCACCGGTAGTCCCTGCAATCGAGGCCTGCGGCATGGCCACGCTTGGCTGCACGAGTTGGTTGTCTTGACGATCCAGGGCGATCGCACCGGAAGGGAAGTGGATGACCACCCACTCGCGCACGCCCGCGTTCATGAGTTGGCGGGCGGCGGTTCGAGCGGCAGAGAGGTCAACGATACCTTCTTTGACGATGGCGACTCCGGTTGTCCGCTCCGCCTCCAATTCGTTCAGAATGCAATAGTCGCAGAACCGCAGCGCCGGTAGCACAACATCGGCAAAGCGGTCACTTTCGACACTAACCACGTCCGCGCTGGTCTTAAATCCGGCGGCTTGCGCGCGTCGGAGCACGGACGCCGCCACCGTTCCGCAATCCGCGTCCGGTTGATCGAGCCGGTCGAGCAGGAGCAGATAACCGAGGTGAAAAATGCGTGCATTGCTCTGTGTGAAGTCAAAATGAGGCGCGTCGAGGAAGGCATTGGCGCCGCGCTGGTGAAAGAAGGTGCGCCTTCCGGTGGATTTCACCGTCATCACATCGGTATAGGAGGTAGGCGCCTCCTCAGTGATTCGCAACTGACGGACATCAATCTTGTGTGACTGGCAGTCGCGCCGAATGTACTCGCCCTCGGCGTCATCACCGACGAGCCCGATGGCTTCGAGCGGAAAGGCCGCCTTCAGATGAGCCAAATCGATCAACACATTGTACGGTCCCCCTCCGTTGCTGAGGCTTTGCGATAGGATACTTGCGAGGGTATCCTGAGGCGGATAGCCATCTATGATCTTGGTATGATCGACGATCCAGTTCCCGCCGGCTAAGATTCCAACTCGTGCGGCTTGGCTCATCCAGTTTTCTGATGAAAGGTCCGAATTTCTAGGAGCTGGCAAAGGCAGCTGCCGTTTTGACCAACTGGCTCTCCGGCCGGACGCCTGTGTAGAGCACGAATTGCTCGGCAGCTTGCAGCGCAATCACCTCCGCGCCGCTGATCGTCTTCCTTCCCAATTTTGTCGCCAACCGGATGAGCGGTGTCTCGGGTGGAAGGGCGACTACATCGAAGATCATTTGTGCCGCGCGAACGAAGTCTTCGGAAAAGGATAGCTGATCGGCTTCAGCTCCGCCTGCCATCCCGATCGGAGTTACATTGATCAACAGCCCGGGTGTTTCGTTTTCGAGTTCCTTTTTCCAGTCAAAGCCCTACTGCTCGGCCAGGGCGGCTCCGGCAGGTTCGTTACGCGCCACAACAACACCATTCGTGAAGCCCGCATCCTTCAGCGCGCAGGCGACAGCTTTCGCCATCCCGCCGCTTCCGCGCAGCGCAAACCTGGTTGTCTCAGGAATTTCGGCTGATCGGATCAACGTGAGGACGGCCGTGTAGTCGGTGTTGAAGCCCTTCAGATAGCCGTCCGAGTTTACGATAGTATTCACCGACATGATGCCCCGCGCGGAAGAATCCAGCTCGTCCAGATATTGAATGCACGCCTCTTTGAATGGCATCGAGATGGCGCATCCACGAATACCCAAAGCCCGAACTCCGCCAATGGCCGCGCCGAGATCGCGCGTCGTAAACGCTTTGTAAATGTAATTTAGGCCTAGCTCTCGATAGAGGAAATTGTGGAACCTTGTCCCGAAATTGCCGGGACGGGCCGCCAGCGACATGCAGAGCTGAGTATCTTTGTTGATCCTGATCTCCTCCATGGTCGATGGACTGCAATTAATATGTTGGCATCAAGCCGGCGGCTTCTGGAAGCCTGCCAGTGCGACGAAGTGGTGAGGGGATGCGACTATTGGCAGCGATGCTATTGCCAAAGTTTGGCGAGAGTGCGCTGCGGCACGTCGGGGATGGTGTTGTTGTGCCTCCTGATCGTTTTTAACTCAACGCAGATTTCAGCCTCGGCATGATCCAAATCGCGTTGGCGCCGAGCCTTCGATCTCGATGCGTCGGCGATTGATTCCTGCAGTTTGGCTGTTTCGCTATCGACGTGTTCAAGGATTTCGCGAAGCAAGTTGTCGGGCACGACGGGAGCGAGTGCTGCTCCTGCCTCACCAGAAACTTCTGCGTTTGAGACGATTTGATCAAGCTCTTCTGGCGAGATGAGGTGGGTGTCTGCACGCCACCGCCACGGATCGGTCGTGGAGGGGCTTACGGTGCCGACTTCCTGCTCCACCAGGACCTTGTTGCTTTCAGATCTCGATCTGTACGCGATCACCATCCCTGAGAGGGCTGAGAGCGCGGAGATCACAGTTCGACCGAGTTCGGTGTCCATAACAATGAAAAGGGTTGTTCGAGTGAATTGATAAGCAGACCATTTGCGCAGGGATTTTCGCGTACAGGCCTGAGACCTGAGACTACTGAAGATCCTGTTTGCGTGTAAAGCAAGTTGGCCCGCGCTGGACGGCTAAGTTTCCTAAGGCAGGCGATCCTTCCCTTGGGCGACCCAGGCAGCAACTAATCCGAAGGGCGGGCGCTCTCCGTGGGAAAGTTTCTGAGTGGGAACCGACTCGCTTTCGATGGAAATCTGAATGGCTTCGCAATCATCTCGGTCGAGCGCGACACTGGCTAGCTCTCCGAGAACGAAAACGTTGCCCGCTTCCCGCCAGCGTCCGCCCGAACTCTTCACGCTGACTTGCAGCCTCTTGTCCTGCAACCCCTGGGTGAATAGTAAATTGCAAGTGCCGGCTGGCGCGTTCGGTTGCAGGTCCACGGTTATCGTCGCGGGAAGTTGGATCTGAACTGGGCGGGCGAAATTCGGCTGGGGAGCTTCAGTGTCGGCGGGGCTTTTTTGCCGGAGAACATCTCCGTGGCCGAAGGAATGAAGAAATAGAGCAGGGTCCGACGGCTGTCGTCCAGAACCGGGCAATTGGACCTCTTGATCATTGACGCGAACCGACGCGATTCGAGATTCGCGAGGAGGAACGAAGAAGATCCGGTGGTAATTCAAGCTGATCGGGCTTGTCACAAAGCGGACGTTTTCGGGCAGGTCTTCCCAGCGAAAGCGTCGGTGTTCATCGGCTGTTTTGGTGTAACCCTCCACGACGACATGCTTTTCGTCGCTCATCGACTGGCGGTCGACTGCATTGGCTTGAGGCTTTGCTCGGGTTGATAAATTCCATTGCAACAACGCCGGATTGTCTCCAACCATCGAGATCCGCGTGTCGCTGGGGAAGGCACGCTCGATCAGCACGCCAAGCGCTCGCCAGTCCATCGGGGAATCAGAGGTTGTGCAACCTCGGATTTCCAAATGGCGACGACCGCTAGCGCAGTGAAGCAGACGTCAGTAAACGGACGCAGAGAGGCGAGCGAACGGCTGGTGAGAATCGATCCCGTCACCAGAAGTACGAGAAAGGCCAGCGGGCCGCCGAGATAGGAGGCAACCCGCGCGGGAACAATCTTGCAGTAAAGGCAGAATGCCAGAAAAGCTGCGATCGAAACCATCACTGCCGCAAAGGAAAGGCGGTCTGCCGGAGTGGCAAAGCGAGCAAACGCCACGTAGAGCAACGCTGCCAATATCATTAGGACGAAACTAAGAGCGCCGACTTCGAACAATTCCTGGGGAATAAAATATTGGAGCGAGAAAAAGACGCCATCCATCGACGCAAAGCCGGAGACAAACGTCTTGCCATAGCGTTCCGCATAGCCGCTGAAGACCCCGTAAATATTGGCGGCGATCGGGAGGTAGAGCAGCGCGATCGCCGCAAGCGTGAGGAAGCCTGCCAGAAAAGTGTTTCGTGAGGGGCGAACGAAAAAACTGACAAGAAGGAGAGTGCCTCCGAAGACAACGTAAAAAGGAAGCGTGTATGTGCCGAGGACACAAGTGATCGCCATCACGTTAAGCCAGGTTCGCGATTGGGTTTGACTCCACTGTGCAAATGCCACCGAAGCAAGCGTAGCGAAGAGCAAGATCAGACCATAGCCGCGTGCCTCGAGGACACTGTTCATCGTGCCGAAGTTGACTGCCAGGAGCCCGGCGCATGCGACTCCGGGAAGGGTCCAGCCGCGGGTGGAGCTGTAGCCGATCAGAAGAGCCAGCGAGCCAAGAACAGCGAGGAAAGAAATCAGTCGCGCGCGGATGGGCAAGGTCGACTTCGCGCCGGGAATAAGGGAGCTGACGACGTTGTAGAAGACGTGATTTCTGGCGAGATTGTAAGTGCTGACTGCCGGAACAAAGCCGCGTGAGCTATATCTCACGATGCTCATGATCTCATCTTCGCGGAGTGATGAGCTGGCTATGAAACTCCATGTCGGCCAGGCACGAAGGACTGCGATGGCGACAATGAGCGCAACACAGAGAAGTCCGATGATCTTGCGGCCGGCCTCCAGCCTTTGGGAGCCTTCGAACGAACGGCCCAGCGCGTGAATCTTCGGAACGATGTAGTCGGCGGCTTTTCGCGCTTCGCGACGCAATGCCATAAAGGCCCACGCCGCTGTGACAAATGCCAAAAACCAAAGCGGCCCTCTTTGCAGGCCGGACGCCTCACGCGCGATGCCGATGAGCAGGACGAAACATGCCAGCCGGATGACAAACCAAGAGCTGATCCTTCGGAGGAATTTAAAGATCTGCACGGCGGAGCCCCTTTGGGTTGAAAAGCAGATATGCGGTTATAGGCAAGTTGGTGCCTCCAATTTGCATACTCTTGGCGAGGGCGCGAGTCTCTTTGCCGGAGGTCGCCCAAGTCGCAGCGCGGGATTTTATCGGGCCGAGTAAGGGAGAGTTGCCAGGCAGGCCCTCGCTGACCGCCGCCGCAAAACTCAGGACGGCCAAGTGGAGGTGTTCAAATGTATTCAACCAGATTGTCCTCGAAAGTCAGCCGAGCCTGAGTATCGATAAGGCGTGCTTGGTCGCGTCGTATCCCGATTCGGAGTTCCCACCATTTTCTGGATACTGGTTGGTTGCACGGTCGTCGTGCTAGTCGTCGCTCCCAAGCCCTGGGAAAATCCGTCGCTCGTCGAGGTGAAAGACTATGTGCGCGTCTATTCCTGGTGGGCGGGCGCCCTCAATTTGGTGCCGCTGGTCTTGCTCGCCGTGACCGCGCAATGGTGGATGCGACCGCTGCCGGGGGCCATTCGTGCCGAGTCTGCACCGAAGTTCCCGAGAGGATTTGTGCTTTGGGTCGGCGCGGCCACGGTTGCGTGTGCCCTCATTGGATATCCCCGTTTGAGCCAAAGCCTTTGGGAGGACGAGGAATACAGTGTCCGCCGATGCATCGTGGGAGGTCACCGCGTCGATGATGATGGCCAGGTCAGAGCCAAGTACTTCCCATGGAGGAATACTCTCTGGAATTACTCTTCCACGACCAATCACGTCCTGCAGAGTGTCTTGGCCAGACTAAGCCATTCAGCCTGGAGGTGGTTTGTCCAGCCTGGTGGACTTCGTCTCAGCGAAGCAGCGATCCGGCTGCCCAGCTATGTGGCAGGAATCTTGATCGTCCCGCTTCTCGCCTTATTGATGGCTCGTTTTGGTTTCGCCTGGGAGGGAGCTTTCGCCGCATGGCTGGTGGCGCTGCATCCGTGGCATTTGCGATTTACCACTGAGGCAAGGGGGTACGGATTGGTCGCTCTCTTTACTCTGCTCGGTTGTCTCTTTGCGGTCGCTGCACTGAATACCGGAAAGTGGAGGTGGTGGATCGCCCTTGCGGCGATCGATTTTGCGCTCCTCTACACATGGCCGCCGACACTGTTCACGGTTCTGATTTTGAACCTCTGCATTCTCGTTCGCTTGTTTACGGAAGACCGGCTCGTTTCGGTGCGAAGTGTTCTCCTTCTTCGCTGGCTGGCAGCCTCGCTCATTGCTGGCGTGGTCTTTTTGCAGCTCTTCCTGCCATGCGTTCCAGGTCTTCTCGGTTACGTGCAGAGCGTCCGTGATTTTGACGGTCACCTGTTCTGGCTCAAGAATGTCGGGACACTCTTTCTGACCGGAAGCCTTTGGACCAGGAGCGGTCAGGCAGTCACACCTTATATGGAGTACCTTCCGATAGCAGAAGCCCATCCCATTCCCTTCTACCTTGCCATTGCGATCGCGCTTCTCCTTTTTGCTTTGGGTGTCGTTCGCCTGTGCATTGCCGAACCTCGTGGCCGTTGGATTGTCACAGTCCTGATCCTCCCCGGACTGCTGACCTATGCCTATGCCGCCTTCCAGAAAAAAATGCTCATGGAGTGGTATGTCGGTTTCATGCTCCAAGGGACTGCCGCGGCGGTCGCGGCAGGGGCTTTCTGGGCCGTCTCACCCCTGCGCAGATTTCGAGCCCTTCGCTGGGTAGGACCCTCGTTCGCCGTCCTCATCCTGGTTGCTTTTGGACTGCTTTCAAACCCGGCGAGAGACTTCTTGCTCACAAACGGGGCAGCGGGGTACCGCCAATCGGTCCTCGCTACGCGGCCGACCCTCGATCCGAACGCGCCCGAAAATCATCGCATCATCACGGCCGCGACTACCCAGCCGCCGTATGTTTACGACCCGAGAGTGCGCCGAGCCGAAACGATTGACGAATACGTGGCACTCATGAAAGAGGCGGACGAGCGAGGAGTACCTCTCTATGTTAACAACGGCTTTCCCACAGC
Source organism: Terrimicrobiaceae bacterium (assembly GCA_035539295.1). Taxonomy (GTDB): domain Bacteria; phylum Verrucomicrobiota; class Verrucomicrobiia; order Chthoniobacterales; family Terrimicrobiaceae; genus DASTFP01. Next base: position 7,281 of record DATLIT010000464.1, read on the forward strand.
TCTCAAAATCGATTTCCCCGGCGTATTTGCGCTGCTGGAGGATCCCGCGGTCTTTGATCGCGTCGGCTACTTTTCTGGAATCGACGTGATGCTTGATCGGACAGTGGTCAAGTATCGACCGGGTGGCTTGCGCGCCGCGGACGTTGAACGATACCGGCGCATCGAAACGGCGCATCAGAGCTCACGTCAATCTCGTGACAAGGGCTAAAAGCCAATTTGTAGTGGACGTGTCCCCGCGGCCGACGGCTCAGCTGCCC
>DATLIT010000465.1:0-5029 GCA_035539295.1 Terrimicrobiaceae bacterium
GTCCGTGAGGTGATTCGGTTATCCTTTCGCGAATTGCAAAGAAACCATGTGATCGTGCGGGTGGAACTGGCTGACAATCTTCCGCATTTGAGAGCTGACCGTGTGCAGCTTCAGCAAGTTCTTCTCAACCTGCTTCTGAACGCTTCAGAAGCGATGAGTACCGTCGTCGACCGTCAGAGGCAAGTCATCATCAGGACGGCACTGGATAAGAACGATTGGGTGCGCCTTAGCGTCCGAGATACAGGAGTTGGCTTCGACCCTAAGTCCATGGATAAGCTCTTCGAGGCGTTCTACACAACCAAGAGTCGCGGTATGGGGATTGGGCTGTCGGTCAGTCGCTCAATTATTGACAGTCATGGCGGTCGTCTATGGGCGGCGCTCAATCAGGGTCCGGGAGCGACGTTTTCGTTTTCCATTCCTTCTGGATTCGAAGGATTCACCAAAGCCCACAGCGTTGACGAGATGCGGACTTCGAGCGTGGCGGAGAGAGAGCACGTTATAGGGAGTTTGTGATGACCACGGACTCACTGATCTCGGTGGTCGATGACGACGAGTCGGTGCGCGAGTCTCTCCCGGACTTGTTGCGGGAGTTCGGCTTTCTGGCGCAGGCATTCTCGTCGGCGGAAGAGTTCCTCGCATCTGATTGCATCGGGGAGACCAGATGTTTGATTCTTGACATTGCCATGCCGGGCATGACCGGGCCTGAGCTCCAACGGGAATTGATGCTTCGCCGGCAAGAGATTCCGATCGTCTTCATCACCGCCTACGGCGATGAGGCTGTCCGTCAACGAGTGCTCAAAGGTGGCGCCGTGGAGTGCCTGTTCAAGCCTTTCCGCGAGTCAGCGTTAATCGAGGCGCTCAAGGCCGCACTTCGAGTGAATTGAGAGATGGGCGAAAATTTACCGAGCCCTCCCGGCCGATCGAGGTGGTCAGCCATATCGGACACCATACCGATGGTCTTCATTGTTGACGATGACATCTCGGTTCGTGAATCGCTGGAATTGCTGATTCGCAGCGCGGATTGGCAGCCAGAAACCTTCGTCTGTGCCGAACAATTCCTCGCTCGACCGCGAGTCCAGGTTCCGAGCTGCCTGGTGCTGGATGTCAGCCTTCCGGACCTCAATGGTCTCGACCTCCAGAAGCGTATTCTTGATCGGACAGACATGCCGATCATCTTCATAACTGGTTACGGAGACGTGCCGATGACTGTGGAGGCTATGAGGGCCGGGGCTTTGGAGTTCCTGACGAAACCGTTCAGCGAAGAGGTGCTATTAAATGCCATCCGGAATGCCCTCGAGCGCAGCCAGACCGCGCTGGGGCGGGAAGCGGAGCTGCGGGCGCTGCGCGACGCACACGCGTCACTCAGCCGGCGTGAACAGGAGGTGATGGCACTCGTCGTCTCCGGTCTGCTCAATAAGCAAGTGGGTGCCGAACTTGGTATCAGCGAGATCACGGTGAAGGCGCACCGAGGCCGGGTGATGCGAAAGATGAAGGCCGATTCCCTTCCCGATCTTGTGAAAATGGCCGTCCAGCTCCGGCTCACACCTGCCAGCAAAGACTAAGTACTCCTATTGGTCTGGGGGTGCTTCTCTCACTGCTCGTGTCATAGCAGTGGCTCTATTTTTCCTTTCGGGAGATCAACGCATTGGGGCTGCTGCGTGGGGCCATCTCCGCCGACCGCCTGCTAGGCCGCTTGAGCGAGTCCCAAGCTAGCGGCGCGCAACCTGGCCAGGCCCAGAACACTATCAATGAATGGCGTTGGCACACCGGCGAGTTTGCCCATGTCGTGGGCCGCCGAAGAGAACTTTTGGTCTTACGTTGTCCGGCCGCCGTTGGGATCTCTCGCTATCTGCGAAGTCTCGACGGGCGTTCGCTTCACCTGCGAGCTATTACATTTAAGGATCTCACGGATCTGACTCGCGCGTTCGTCGGGGTTTATCTGCGGTTTGGCGAAAGCGGTGTCGACAGTTTCAGGATTTGCTGCACACCGTTATAACCGCCGTTTGTCACAAAGACGTTGCCCATGTCTGCTCGATCTGGGGCCAGCGGATCTGCAATTATCGAGCCAATGCCGAGTGAGCTGCCGCTGAGTAGCGCGACGATGGCCGCCAGTTTCCTAGTGATATTGGTGTTCATGTGTACTTGGTATGATTTACCCCTCGGTTTTGAATCGGCCCAATACTTCGTTCCTTGCACCGTCATGCTTTCTTGGCATAATGGACTTAGGCAATGGAACTCCGACACCTGCGATACTTTCTGGCTGTTGGTGAAGCCTTGAAGTTCACCAAGGCGGCCGCGCAACTTCGAGTCGCGCAACCCGCGTTAAGCCGGCAGGTGCAGGACTTGGAGGATGAAATTGGTGTTGACCTGCTACGCCGCGGCCCGCGTGGCGTGACTCTCACTGCAGAAGGGAAACTTTTTCTGGAGGAAGTCCGCGAGTTGCTGAAGCGCGCCGACGAATCGGTCGAAAGAGTCCGTGCGCTGGCTCGCGGCGAATATGGCGAGTTGCATGTTGGCTACGTCCAGGTTCCCACGGTGGAGATATTGGCACCAGCACTTGCAGCGTTTCAAAAAGCCGTGCCACGCGTGAAGGTCGTGCTGCACGACCTGGCAAGCGATGAGCTCATCACCGGACTGCAAAACGCCACCCTTGAACTCGCGGTCATGGTCCAGCTCACCGGCGAGCAGATCGCGGGCATCGAGTTTGAATTGCTACGCACCTACCAGTGGTGCGTGGCGCTGAGCGCTGCGCATCCCTTCGCCCGGCTTAAATCCATTCCATTGGAAAAGGTAGCTGCCCAACCACTTGTGGTTCTCCGCCGCAAAGACTACTCCGAGTATCACCGCATTCTTGAGCGGATGTTCGCCCCTATCTCCGCCCAACCGCGCATCGCGGTGGAATGCGACAGCGCCGGTTCGGTTATCACCGAAGTGGAAGCCGGACGCGGCATCGTTCTGGCGACCACAGTCCTGAAACGCGTGGCTGGCAAACGCCTGCTTTACCGCCCGCTTAGCGGCACGACGGAGGCCCAGTCGGTCGGCATCGGCCGCGCCGCAAAGGGCGACGTCACACCCGCCGGCGAGAAGTTTTGCGAAATCTTGCGAAAAATTTCGTATCGAGGTCCTGCGGCAAGACCAGGACCAGCAGAGTATTCTGAGTTAAGTTGGTCCAAATCGGCACGCCAAGCTTAAAACTTTATGTCCGGGAAGGCAACGCTGCCCTCAGGGAAATGTTCCAAAGACCAATATTTGCATTCTGGGCAGACCGACGGGTACGGGACGCGATCAGAAAAGCCTGCCGCCGCTCGCCAGGAAACATCTTTTGCAATCGCCAGCAATTTTCTAAAGCTCATTTGACTCCTTTCGTAGGGGTCAATGTCGCGGGCTTCGAGCTTTGAAACCGAATGCCGAGAATACTCAATGAGCGCTACTTTGTTGTACTAAGCCTGGGAGCACGGACTCCAAGCTTACATCGCCTTTTCGCGAACCGGCTTCGCCACTCTCGAACTCAATCCAGCTTTCGTTAAAGCCATCCAGCATCTGCATCCGAGGAAGTGGGTTCTTCATCCCCTGCGACTTGAAAAGTTCCTCCCAAGAGTCGCGCGGCACGATTTGCATTTGCACTGACCGGTCCAGGACGTTCGTGAACGCAGCGGCGATCTCGTTTGGAGTCACGCGATGCGGTCCTTCCAATTCTACCACGCGGTGGCCGCTCCAGGGTTCTTGCAGCAAGGCAGCGGCCAGTTTCCCGATATCCGCGGTAGCCACCATTGGCACCGGCTTGTCGAGCGGTTGCAGGAAACTCGGAATCACGCCCTGCTCACGCGCCGGGACCACATCCCACCGGCAGTTTTCCATAAACCAGGCCGGACGCAGAAACGTGATCGGCACCGGCAGATCGCTGAGCGCCTGTTCGATAATTGTATGCTGGGTCAGTAGGTTGGGCTGACTGGCCTGCGCTCCGATTGTGGAAAGATAAACCACTCGCGCCGGACGGGTCGCATCCAGCGCGGAGCGCAGCGCTGCCCCAATCGCCCGGGCCTCAGGAAACCCCGACTGCGGATCAAAGTTTGGCGGCACGAGGACAAAAACGCCCTTCGCCCCTCGGAACGCTGCCGTAAGGGAAGCCGCATCCTCAATCGTGGCGAGCCCCACTTCGCAACCGCGGGACGACCAAGCCCTTCTTTTGTCAACATCTCTCAAGACCGCGCGGACCGGCTGTCCCGCGTCGAGGAGGAGGCGTCCGATCACCCCTCCGATCTGGCCGGTGATTCCGGTAATTGCATACATGAGTCAGTGCCCTTCTTTAGTGCGGTTCGTTCTACTGGAAACGGCTTCGCTTAGCGTGTTTTAGAATGACGTGTTGAATAATGGACTCAATTTTTCCTGAGCTAGACCCGTCTCAACCGCCGCCTTCAGGGACGAATCGTTCAGCTTGTGCTCGGAGCACAGGAGGGTTGCCGCCTGCTCGCCTATCACAACGCAGGGCGCCATCGTGTTGCCGGTCGTTACACGAGGCATTATGGAAGCATCTGCAATGCGCAGGCCATCCACGCCGTAGACCTTCAATTTGCCATCGACAACCGACATAGCGTCGCGGCCCATTTTTGCGGTGGCACACTGGCTGAGTTGAAAAGAGTAGGTATTCCAGTGCTGCAGACCGGGCGCGTCGTCGGGCCCTCCCCCATCTGCGATGTCGCGTTAAAATCCTCATTGGGGCGTCCACCCCATCCGCCGCTAGACGTCTTACACTCGCTGCGCCAATGCTGCGCGAACCTCTGGTGGCCAATGCCGCAGTACCTGCAAGTTTATTAGTAATGTTTGGGCTCATATATCTTCCCGATAGGTTACCTCCGCCTTTTGAATTCCTCCCAATACTTCGTTCCTTGTGCGGTCATGCCTTTTCGGCATAATTGAGTTAGGCGATGGAGCTCCGACATCTGCGATATTTTCGGGCGGTAAGCGAGGCCTTGTCCTTTACCAAGGCCAGCGCGGACCTGCGAGTCGCGCAACCGGCCCAAGACTTGGA
>DATLIT010000466.1:0-3441 GCA_035539295.1 Terrimicrobiaceae bacterium
CGTACAGACCCGCAATCCGTGCCTGGCTGGTACGCGCCAGCGCGAGGGCTGCATCGGCCCCTTGTTGCTCCGACGCCGCGGCAGTGACGCCCTGATCCGCCGCCAGCGCGGCCGCGCGCGCGCTCTTCGTGGCGTCCGCGCGGCGTTCGTCGTTGGCAAAGTTCACCAGCAAGATGCTGTTGGCCGTGGCCACGCCGATGGCCATAATTGCCCCCATGAGGGACGGCACGCTCAATGTCGTTCCGGTGATGAAGAGCATCCAGACGATGCCACAGAGCGCGCCGGGAAGCGCCGAAATGATCACGAACGGATCGGTCCATGACTGGAAATTCACCACCATCACGGAGTAGACGAGCACGATGGCGAACACGATCCCGACGCCGAGACCGAGGAACGCGGTGTTCATGCTTAGCGCCTGGCCCCGCACGCTGATGAACGTGCCGCGCGGCAGCTTCGAGGGCGGAGTTTGCAGCCAATGGAACTTGTCCAGGACCTTCCCCAAACCGACCGCGGTGGCCAGTTGGCGGAACCAATGCGGCTGTGGGTCGAACCCGCCGAGCACCTTCCCCACATCCGCGGCAATGCCTCCGAGATCGCGGTCCTGGGCGTTCGCGAGCACGTCGAACACCGGCTGGACGTTATAGTGGTTGACGATCACTGGAGAGTCGTCGCGCTCGATGCGAGCGAGATTGCCCAGCAGCTCAGGCTGCGCGAGTCCCGGCGCGACCACCGGCGTATTCAGTAGCGCGTTGAGCGTGTCCATCTCGTATTGCGGTGTTTGCACCGCCACCTGATAGTTGACGCCATTCTGGAAATTCAGCCAGAAGTTCGGCGACGCTTGCCCGCTCGAACTCAGTGAGGTGAGCAGCGTGTTCGCCACGTTCTGCTGCATGAGGCCGATCTGGCTGGCGCGCGCACGATCAATGTTCACGCGCAGCTCGGGACTGTGCACCCGCTGTTGCAGATGCACATCGGCCGCTCCGCGGATCTGCGCCACCCTGGCCTCGATCTGCTTGGCTAGGGCAAGGTTTTCGGGGCTGGCCCCGGTGATTTGGATATCGATCGGCGCGGGCAGGCCGAAGTTCAGAATCTGGCTCACGATGTCCGGAGCCGAAAAGGAGAACTCCATGTCCGGAAAATCGTGGTGGAGTCTCTCCCTGAGGATCCGCACATATTTCGCCGTGGGACCGTGATGCTCCGGGTTGAGCGCCACGAGGATTTCACCGTCAGCCGAACTGATGGTGGCGTTGTCGCTGAAGGCGAGATTGATGCCGCTGGCGGGCAGGCCGATGTTCGCGAGCACCGTGCGCACCTCGTCCGCCGGCACCACCTCGCGAATGACCTTGGCGACTGCATTGAAGCGCTCCTCGGTGACCTCGAGCCGAGTGCCTTCTGGCGCCCGGCAATGCAGGCGGAACTGCCCCGAATCCACCGCGGGAAAGAAATCCCGGCCGAGAAATGGGACGAGGCCAAGCGAAATTAGCGCGAGCGCGCCCATGGAAAGAAAAACGATTCTGCGATGATCAAGCGCCCAATCCAACGCCGCAACATAACCCTCGCGCAGTTTTCCAAAACCGTGGTTGAAACGGTCGTGGATACCGCGGAGCCATCCGAAGACCCCCGCGAAGCGAGATTGTTCCCCGGGTTTTTCTGGACTCCTTTCAGGTTTGTGGCCATCGGGCGTCTCGATCTCATCGAGATGATGGCTGAGGAGAAACCTCGCCATCGTCGGCACGACCGTCCGCGAAAGGAAGTAGGAGGCCAGCATCGCAAAGATCACCCCCATGGCCAGCGGCTGAAAAAGGAATTTCGCCGTGCCGCTCAGGAAAAAGACTGGCACGAAGACGATGCAGATGCAAAGCGTGGAGACGAAGGCCGGCACGGCGACCTGATGGGCACCGTCCAGAATGGCACGCGTCATGGGCTTGCCCATGCCGAGATTGCGATGGATATTTTCGATCTCCACCGTCGCGTCATCCACCAGGATGCCCACCGCCAGCGCCAGGCCGCCGAGCGTCATGATATTCAATGTCTCTCCGAGCGCGCCCAGCAGGATGAGCGAGGAAAAAATCGCGAGCGGGATCGAAACGGCTACGATCAGCGTGCTGCGCCAGCTCCCGAGAAAAAGCAAGATCATCAGCGCGGTGAGGCAGGCGGCGATCAGGCCCTCCTTCAACACGCCGTCAATGGCCGCCCGGACGAACAGCGACTGGTCAAAAAGCTCGCTAATCTTCAGCGCCGGCGGCAGCGTGGCCTCAATGCGCGGCAGCGCCTCCCGGACCCGCTTGATGATGTCGAGCGTCGAGGCATTGGCGGACTTCAGCACCGTAAGCAACGCCGCGCGAGCGCCGTTCTGCGAAACGATATTCGTCTGCACGGCGAAGCCGTCACGCACCTGGGCGACGTCGTGCATGGTGATGGTGGCGTTGCCGACCTGCTTGACCGGCAGGTCGTTGAGCGCTTCCAGCATCCTCGGGCTGCTGTTGAGCCGTACAAAGTACTCGCGGTCCCCGATCTTCTGCGTTCCGGCTGGAAGAATGAGGTTCTGCGCTGTCAGCGCGGAGGTGACGTCCGCCGGCGAGAGTCCCTTTGCGTAGAGTTTTTGCAGGTCGATATCCACCATCACCTGCCGCACCTTGCCGCCGTAGGGTAGCGGCACCTGCGCGCCCTGCACCGTTGAGAGCTGGGTGCGAATAAAGTTCAGGCCGAGGTCGTAGAGTTGCTGCTCGGACAGGCCCTCACCCATCAAACCGAGCTGGAGGATGGGGACGTTCGAGGCGCTGTATTGGAGAATGAGCGGCGGGGTGGTTCCCGGCGGCAGGATTCGCAAGAGCGTTTCGCAAATGGACGATATCTGCGCCACGCCGGCCTCGGCTTTCGCCCCTTCGTGGAAAAAGACCTTGATGACAGCCACGCCGTTGTAGGATTGCGACTCGATATGTTCGATGTCGTTGACCGTGGTGGTCATCGCCCGTTCGGTGACGGTCACAAAGCGGGCCGCCATTTCCTCCGGCGCCACCCCAGGGAAGCTCCAGATGACGCTGACCACCGGAATATTGATCCTCGGGAAAATGTCCGTGGACATCCGCGCGATGGTGACGACCCCGAGCAGGACGATGAGCATCGCCATGATCGTGAAAGTATAAGGTCGCCGAAGCGCTAAACGAACGAGCCACATAGGATAGGAAGCGACAAATTGCGTCTAATAGCGCACCTCAATCAGGAGATTGTCCGACGGCTGAGCGAAGAAATTCCCCTCGAAGGTTTCGTCCAGGTTCGCGGATGAAACTATGTTTGAGCAATTCAGGCCCGCGGTCGCACAAGAACCTTCTCTTTCCATAAAAGGCCGCGTTGTTGAGCGGAATGTCCAGTTTGCCGCATCTCCGTTCGAAGTGATCCCGGACCGCCCGGCGGTCCTCCGGCTTCGTCACATCGCAGCGT
>DATLIT010000467.1:0-2828 GCA_035539295.1 Terrimicrobiaceae bacterium
CTTTCAAATTCTTGAGACGGAAAAAATGCTCGACGGCGACGTCGATTTGACACTCGTCCCCCGCGACAGCCTGTTCGCCCGTCTTCTCGCGACTGAGGGCGCTCCTTTAGGGCCGGCATCCGCGCCGCAGTAGAAAAGCACGGTATTTCCGTTACGGTTACTCGTAATGGAGTCTGTCGCGCGCAAGATCGTTCGCCGCCTGAGAGAGGCAGGTCATCAGGCCCTCTTTGCGGGAGGTTGTGTCCGCGATTCCCTAATGGGCAAAACGCCGCACGACTTCGACATTGCTACCTCGGCCCGGCCGGAGCAGGTGCAAGCGCTCTTTCCGCGAACAATTGCTGTAGGCGCCCAATTTGGCGTCATTCTGGTGGTCGAAGAGGGCCGCGATTACCAGGTGGCAACGTTTCGCTCCGATGGGACCTACCTCGACGGCCGCCACCCGCGAAGCGTCAGCTTCACCACGCCGGAAGGAGATGCGAGACGCCGGGATTTCACCATCAATGGCCTTTTCTACGATCCGATCGAAGGGAAGGTGCTCGACTTCGTGGGCGGCCGCGAGGACCTCGAAACCCGCACTCTCCGCGCGATCGGAAATCCTGCGGAGCGTTTCGCTGAAGATAGGTTGCGCCTTCTGCGCGCAGTGCGATTCGCCACCGTGCTGGACTTCACCATCGAACCCGACACTTGGAATGCGCTCTGCGCCGCGGTCGAAACAATTCACGACGTCAGCGCCGAACGCATCCGAGACGAACTGGTCAAGATTTTTGCCTCACCTCAACGGCTGCGTGGATTTGATCTCCTCGATGCTAGTGGACTAATGGAGGAGATCCTCCCGGAAATCGAGCCATTGAGAGGCTGCGAACAGCCGCCGGATTTCCACCCAGAAGGCGACGTATTCGTCCATACGCGGCTCATGCTGGCGCTTCTGCCAAAAGACGCTTCTGTGCTTCTGGTCTTGGCGACACTCTTCCACGATCTCGGCAAGCCACCGACAATGGAGCGCGACCAGACGGGACGCATCCGCTTTAGCGGACATGAGTCGGTGAGCGCGCAGATGACCGAGAAAATCATGCGGCGGCTGCGGTTTTCCAATGAGGAGATCGAGGCCACCACAGCCATGGTCCAAAACCACATGGTCTTCAAGGATGTCCAAAATATGCGCGTGTCGCGTCTCAAGCGTTTCCTTGCACGTCCAACCTTCGACGACGAGCTCGAGTTGCACCGCGTTGACTGCTTGGCAAGCCACGGCAATCTCGACAATTACGAATTCCTGAGGCGTCGAAGCGAAGATCTTGCCAATGAACCTCTTATCCCCCCACCACTCGTCACCGGCCATGACCTCATCGCCTTGGGGTGGAAGCCTGGGCCGAAGTTCAAGGCCGTCCTCGATGCCGTCCAAGTGCGGCAGCTCGAAGGCATCCTGCGCACCCGTGAAGAGGCCATCACCTGGGTGGAAAAGGAATTCCCGGCCATACCCCTCGATTAGCGGAGTTCCAGCGGGCGGATCCTTGGCCGTCGGAGATTTCCTCTTTCAACACCAAAGCGGTCCTGATAGAGAAGGAAGCCGGTAGTTGAACGTTGAATTGCTACCTTATATTAGCTAAACTAATATCCAAATGTCTGCCTCCTCCGCTTCCACGACGACCTCCCCAGGAATCTCGCATGCGTTAAATCGGTGGATTTTTTCGTCCATCGGCAAGAAGACCATTGTTGCCGTCACTGGAATCGTGCTGGTGCTCTTTGTCATCGGGCACATGATCGGCAACCTGACCGTCTTCTTTGGCCGCGATGTAATTAACGCGTACGCGATGCATCTTCGCGATCTTGGTCCGCTGCTTTGGCTGATCCGGCTCTTTATGCTGACCTCCGTGATCCTTCACATCTGGTTCACGATGCTGGTGTGGAAGGAAAACATGGCCGCTCACCCTCAAAAGTATGCGGTCTTCGCACCAATGACGACGACGATTTTCGCGCGGACGATGCGTCTGACCGGCCTAATCCTTCTGGCTTTCATTGTGTTTCATCTCGCCCATTTCACGCTGCTGCTGGTCGATCCCGGCTACGCCAACTATCACGCCGATCTGCACGGGAGAGAAGTGCACGATGTCTATCGAATGGTCATCGTCGGTTTTCGCAATCCACTCGTCAGCCTATTCTACATCGTGGCCATGGCGCTTCTGGCCTTCCACCTGAGTCACGGCATGGCGAGTTTGTTTCAGACCTTGGGCGTTACGGAACAGAAGATGCGCTTCTACTATGAGACTGGAGGGCAAATCCTGGCTTGGGTCCTGTTTGTTGGCTATATCGCGATACCGGTTTCGGTCCTTTTCTTCGGCCTTGGCAGTGGAGTTGTAAAATGACACTCGACGCGCACATCCCTCCCGGTCCGCTGGAAAGAAAATGGACGACCTACAAGAACAACGCCAAGATCATTAGCCCAGCGAACAAGCGTAAGTTCAAGCTGATCATCGTGGGAAGCGGATTGGCCGGAGCGTCAGCTGCGGCGACGCTTGGCGAGCAAGGATTCAATATCGAGTGTTTCTGTTACCAGGACAGCGCGCGCCGGGCGCACTCGATTGCCGCCCAAGGTGGAATTAACGCCGCCAAGAACTATCAGAACGATGGCGACAGCGTCTATCGGCTCTTCTACGACACCATCAAAGGGGGAGACTTCCGAGCCCGAGAGGGGAACGTCTACCGGTTGGCAGAGGTCAGCGCCGCGATCATCGACCAGTGCGTGGCACAAGGGGTGCCGTTTGCGCGCGAATACGGTGGTCTCCTGGCCAACCGTTCCTTTGGGGGGGCGCAGGTCTCCCGCACCTTCTATG
>DATLIT010000468.1:0-4317 GCA_035539295.1 Terrimicrobiaceae bacterium
TATTCTTAGGTTCGGAACCAAAGACTGCGGGCGCCTTCGTAGATCGTAAGACCCAAACAGCAAAGACGGTCGAAATTCTCGACCGTTTGGGAATTCATTTCGACCCGGACACTATCGTTGGTCGTTTGACGGTTGGACAACAACAGCTCGTCGAAATTTGCAAAAGTTTGGTTCGAGAGCCGCGTCTGCTCATCTTCGACGAACCGACTTCAAGTCTTTCCGAAGCCGACGCGGAGATTCTCTTTAGGGTCATCCACGATTTGAAGGGCCATGGGGTCACCATGCTCTATATTTCGCATCGGTTCCCGGAGGTCTTTGCCAATTGCGACGCGGTGACTGTCTTGCGCGACGGCAAACATGTGAAGACTCTACCGATGAGTTCGACGAAGGAATCTGAGGTCGTCAGCTTGATGGTAGGCCGGGAATTGCTGGCGTTTCATCGCAGGGAAACCACGCCGAGTCAGAAAGTGATGTTTGAAGTTCGCGGCTTGACGAAGCGCCATCAGTATAGCGATGTGAGTTTCAAAATTCACAAGGGAGAAATCGTTGCTATGGCCGGCTTGGTCGGGGCCGGACGAAGCGAGGTGGCGCTCGGGGTATTTGGGTGCCCGCCGCCGGACTCCGGAGAGGTTTTGGTCCAGAACAAGCCGGTCCAGATTAGACGCGCCCAGGATGCAATGCGCGCCGGTATCGCGCTGGCACCGGAGGATCGAAAGTCGGCCGGTCTTGTCCTCGGCGCCAGCGTGGGAAATAATGTGTCCATGGCTGCGCTACCACAGCTGGCACGGGCGCAGTTTATAGATTTTAAGGCGGAACGAAGTTTGATCCAGCGCTTTGTCGGGCGGCTCAATATTCGGACGCCCAGTCAAGAGCAAAAAGTGGGTTTCTTGAGCGGCGGCAACCAGCAAAAGGTGATGATTGCCAAATGGCTGGCAGTGCAACCGAAATGTTTGATTGTCGATGAACCCACGCGCGGAGTCGACGTGGGAACCAAGGCGGAAATTTACGCACTCTTTGATGAACTGGCTCATGCTGGGGTGCCAATCCTGATGATCTCGAGTGACCTGCCGGAAGTGTTGGCTCTGGCTGACCGGATCATCATCATGCGTCACGGGCGGATTTCGGGTGAATTGAACCGAGCCGAAGCCACCGAAGAAAAGATCATGCACCTGGCGGCACTCGGAAGCGAAGTCGAGAAGGTTCCCGAATAGTTTCCTATCGCCTGTTTCCAGCGGAAGGATTGCTGCCGGGTGTGGAAAACCGAGGAACGGGAGCCTTGACTCAGGTTTATCAAGGCAGGCATTCATCGCGCAGCTTGTTGTGGAAGCTCTCTATATATCCGTTTCCAGAGGCTCCGGTCTTGATGTAGAGCTCTAGATTCCTTTGGCCTTCAGCCAGTCCTGCATGCAGGAGATAGTAACGTTAACTGAAGCGGCCATCCTTCCAAGTGGTGGAGCTCCGCGGGTATGGGTCTTGCTCTAATCCTTCGCTGCGATCGAATCTAGGTTATATTTGGCCACAGCGGGAAGGCAGCAAAGCGGAAGGGAGAGATGCAATCTGAGGTTGAAGCGATTGGTCGTGAGATTTTCGCTCGCATCGCTGGAGCGAAGCCGTCGCTCTTTACCCGTTCCAATCTCACGGGACAACTGTTGGAATGGTCGATGCGGAAGGAGGCTCTGAAGATGCAGCTCTTCCGTTTGGTCGATGTTCTTCCGGCGCTCGATTCCAACCGGGAGGTGGCTCGCCACGTTGCCGAATATCTTGGCGACAGTTCCGATGCATTGCCACCCGCAATGAAAAGAGTGCTTGGACTGGCACGCCAGGTGCCTTTTCTCACCGGACCACCGACGCGGCGTGTTGTCCGAAGGATCGCGCGGTCGTTCATACTTGCAGGGGACGCGACCGAGGCAGCTCCGCGTCTGCGCGCGATGCGTGACCGCTCGACAGCGTTCACCGTGGATCTACTGGGCGAAACCGTGTTAAGCGAGTGCGAGGCGGAGGAATATGCGGCACGTTATCTCGATTTAGTTAATGTTCTCGCCAGTGCTGCGGCGGCATGGCCGGCGGTTCCGAAGTTGGATCGCGATGACCGCGGAGACATCCCGGCCGTTAACGTTTCGGTCAAGGTCTCCGCCCTCTTTTCGCAGATCAAACCTGAGGCTCCTCGTTACAGCGTCGACCACCTTGCCAAACGGCTGCGTCCGCTCCTGCGCCGGGCGATCGCGCGCCACGTCTTCATCAATTTGGATATGGAGATGTATTCCCTCAAGGAGCTGACTTTGCGCCTGTTCATGTCACTCTTGAATGAGGAGGAGTTTCGCCACTATCCCCATTTTGGCATCGCCCTGCAGGCCTACCTGCGGGAGACACCGGAAGATCTGGATCGCTTGATTGAGTGGTGCGCACAACGAGGAACCCGCGTAACAGTACGCCTCGTCAAGGGAGCCTACTGGGATACCGAAACGATCAAAGCGCGTCAGCAGAATTGGCCGTCCCCGGTGTACGAGAGCAAAGAAGAAACCGACGCCGCCTACGAGGGTCTGGCGCTCCGCCTGCTCGAGTGTTCGGATGTCATCGACGCCACATTCGGCAGCCACAACGTGCGCACGATCGCGGCGTGTATCGCCAGCGCGCGACAAATCGGGTTGCCCTCAGCGCGTTTGGAGTTCCAGATGCTTTACGGCATGGCGGAGCCCATTAAAGGGGCATTGGTCGAACTCGGTTATCGAATTCGCGAATACTGCCCGCTGGGTGAGATGCTTTCCGGGATGGCCTATCTCGTGCGGCGCCTTCTAGAGAACACTTCCAATGAGGGATTTTTGCGCGCGGCTTTCAGCGAAGGAGCCTCCGCGGAGATCCTTCTCCGCGATCCCGCTACCATACACCATCTCCCCATCCCCTACCCCGAGCCGGAATTTAGAAACGAACCACACGCCGATTTTTCACGCGCTGAACTTCGCGAAGAAATGAGAGATGGACTTCGCGAAACTACAAAGATGTTTGGAAGTTTGTACCCGCTCCGTCTCGGCAGGGCAAGGGGTGGATCTCGCGAAGCGATCGTCTCGCGAAATCCTGCGAAGCCCAATGAAGTCGTCGGGCGCGTAGAAGCCGCCGGTCAAGAAGACGTCGAGACTGCGATCGCCATGGCCGCCTCCACAGCTTCGACTTGGTCGAATACGCCAAACGATGAGCGAGCAGAGATCTTACAACGTGCCGGCGAACTGCTAAGGCAACGGCGCTTTGAACTCGCCGCCCTGGAGGTTTTTGAGACGGGCAAAACATGGGCCGAAGCGGACGCCGACGTTTGTGAGGCGATCGACTTCTGCCGCTATCATGCAGGAGAAATGCTTCGGCTTTCAAATAGACGGCTTAGCATTCCGGGAGAGGAGATTCGTTACGACTACATTGCACGCGGTGTGACTGCCGTGATCGCACCATGGAATTTTCCTCTCGCCATTCTTTGCGGAATGACGACGGCGGCTCTCGTCGCCGGCAACCCCGTTGTCATGAAGCCATCTGGTCAGTCCGCCGTCATCGCGACAGTTTTTGCGCGCGTCCTTTACGAGGCGGGAGTTCCGGCCAACGCCCTTCATTGTCTGCCGGGCTCCGGAGCAGAAGTCGGAACGGCCCTTGTCAATCATCCCGAAGTAACCCTGATCGCATTTACCGGCTCGCGAGAAGTCGGGTTGCGCATCTGGGAGACCGCCGGTCGCACACAGCCTGGCCAGCCACAAGTGAAGAAAGTAGTCTGTGAGATGGGCGGGAAGAACGCGATCATCGTGGACGATGACGCCGATCTAGATGAGGCCGTCCCCGCCATCGTCGCCTCCGCCTTCGGCTACCAGGGACAAAAATGTTCGGCGCTTTCCCGTCTGATTGTCCTCCCGCGTATCCGTGACCGCCTCATTCGAAGGACAGTCGAAGCGACCGAGAGTCTTCGTATCGGCGATCCAGCGGATCCCGCGGTAACCATCGGCCCGTTGATTGACGAAGGGGCTCAACAACGCGTGCGAGAATTTATCGCGCTGGGACACCGTGAGGCGATGCTTGCATTCGAGATGCCAGTTAGGGAGACGACTGGGTGGTTTGTCGGCCCAGCAATTTTTACGAACGTTTCACCCGACTCGAGACTGGCCCAGGAGGAAATTTTTGGGCCGGTCCTCTCGATTATCGACGCTCGGGACCTCGATGAGGCTCTCCGTATCGCCAATGGCACGGCCTTCGCGCTTACCGGCGGCTTTTTCTCCCGCAGCCCTCGTCGAATCGAACGGGTGAAATCTGAATTCCGGGTGGGCAATCTTTACATCAATCGCAAAA
>DATLIT010000469.1:0-2486 GCA_035539295.1 Terrimicrobiaceae bacterium
CAGAGGAACAGTCCCTGACCCGCCGCGGTCGACTCGAAGGCGCGACCCAGCTCCGCGAGCTCTTTCTGGCGCCCCACCGAATGACGTTTGACGGGGGAAATCGGTGGACTTGCCGACAAGTCAGGTCGCGGGCCTGTCAACTCTGGCTGCAACGCCCCCGGTGAGAGCGTGCCCGGCCGGGCCGTTGCCGGCGTTGCCGCTCGCGACTCCTCTTCCAGAATGCGGAAGCCTGCCAGTTTCACGCCTTCCAACATGTGCTTAACCAAGTCCGGTTGGTTAGGGATCCACTTTTGCAGATGCGTTCTGCCGAAGAACTGCTCGAAATCCGGACACAGTTGAAGGGTGCGTTCGACTTCGGTTTGCGCTGCCGATTGGTTGCCGAGCTGCGCTTGGGTCATTGCAGTGATAAGGTGCGTTACCCAGTAGCCCGGCATATTGATCGTCTGAAGGACTGCCAGTGCCTCAGCGTAGTGCCGCTGGCGGTATTCGTTGTGGAAGAAGCTGAAGTGATACCAGCCGGGATGGTGAGGGCTGAGTTGGATCGCCCTTCTCGACAATTCAATACCGCGCTCCCAATCGCCCGAATAACAGAAAAGTCGGCCGATCCACGCCATGGTGTAACTACAGCGAGGGTTCAAAGCCAGTGCACGCTCGGCTGCCGCACGAAAAGCTCCCAGATCGCCGCGGAAGTATTGCGCCACGGCGAAAGCGCAATTGGCCATTTGACTGACAGAATTGGCATCGAGAGCGCGCTGTGCCGCAACCATGGCGCGCTCCAGCGAATTTGGCCGTGGGTTGAAGAGATACCGATATTCATCGACAAGCAAAACGGCCAGGGCCGCCCAGGCTTCAGCATAGCCTGGCTGAAGCTCGACCGCTTTCTCGAGGGCAATGCGCGCAAGCAAGTGATCCTCTTCGCTGCCTCGCTGCTCGGCCAGATAGAACCGCCAGACAGCTTCGTAGGGCGTGAGATCTTCCGGAGGCTTGTTGGCCGTGGTCGTGGCGATCGCACGAGCAAGCACGCCATACACATCGGCAACCGAGCCGATGATGCAATCAGTGATTTCGTCCTGCAAATCGAAGATTTCCTCCGCTTGCCAAACGCGGTCGAAGGTCTCTGCCCAAAGGTGCTCTCCCGAGTCGGTGTCCACCAACTGCACAGCGATACGGAGCTTGTTTCCTGCCTGTCGCAGGCTGCCCTCCAGGAGGTAGCGGGCGCCAAGTTCGTTGCCGACTCTCCGAACGACAATAGACTCGGAGAGATAGCGTGCCGTTAAGTTCCGCGCGACGACTCGCAGATAAGGAAAACGCGCCAGTCCGGTGACAATCTCTTCGGTCAGTCCTTCGGCGAATCCCGCAACCTCCGGATCACCGCTGAACCTAAATGGTAACACTGCAGTCCAGAATCCCTCTTCGCGGCGGAGGGCTGCCTCGATGATCGCAGGCTCAGCATCCTCTTCCTTACGGCATCGCTGAATCGCGTCGAGGAGGTCGCGCGCGGATTGCGGGCGGTCGCCAGGGTCGACGGCCAACATAGACTTCAACAGGGCAGCCATCTTATCCGGAATTTTTGCCTCTCGCAGTTGCTCCAAAGGGAGTTCATCGGATTGCTTTTTTTGGATTTCCTCCAAAGTGTGGCCGACAAAGGGCGTCCTTCCGGAAATCAAATACCAAAGTGTGATTCCCAAGGAGTAGATATCTGAACGGGTGTCGACCTGCATTTCTCCGCTGCCACCGAACTGCTCCGGGCTGGCATAAGCGGGCGTGCCGATGAAGTCGGCTTGAGTCTGGTCGATTTTGCTGCCCATGATCTTCGCGATCCCAAAATCAATTATCTTTACGAGGAGGGAATCGCCTGTCTCGGATTCGCCCTGTCGCGAGGCAATCATGAGGTTGGATGGCTTGAGATCACGATGGATGACTCCACACGATTCAGCCGCGGCCAGAGCCCGGGCCGCTTGGACGCCTATTTCAAGCGCCAGCGGCGGCGCCAATGGACCTTCCCGTCGCACGCGTTCTTCGAGTGTCTCTCCCTCCACAAACTCCATGACATAGAAACAGTCGCCGTCCTGCTCGCCATAATAAGTGACTTGGGCGACATTGGGATGATGCAGTCGTGCTGCCGCACGTGCCTCGCGCAAGAACCTCGTACGAGCGGCAGGATCTCCTGCCCTTTGCGTGTCGATGATTTTAAGCGCGACTGTGCATTCGAGGATTGTATCTCGCGCACGATACGTAACGCCCATTGCTCCGGCACCGAGTTCTACAGGATGGCCGTCCGCACCAAGTTCAACTTCAAAATGAGCATAGCGCGTTGGAGTCTTCATCGAGATCTCGCTTTCCAACGGGAAGGCAAAACTTCCCAGACAGCGCAGACATTCTCCGTTTGGACCGCGGGGTATCAGGAGCCTACCGCAAACGACGCAGGTTTCTGCCGTCTGTGTCCCGCTCTTCTCCGCTGTCCCGCCGACCGCACTGTTCTTGGG
>DATLIT010000470.1:0-2861 GCA_035539295.1 Terrimicrobiaceae bacterium
GAGCGTGTTGTATTCCTGATAGAATTCCCGAGTCACGTCGTAGGAGACGTTCAGAATATTGGAAGGGGCGGCTACCGCGGAAACCGCCAGAACAAGGCTAAGGAGCCAATACTTCATGTGCCCTTCTCAATCGGCACTCGCACGGAGTTTCCCCACTCCGTCCAAGAGCCGTCATAGTTCTTCACCGCCGGAAAGCCCAGAAGGTAGGTGAGCACAAACCAGGTATGGCTCGAGCGTTCGCCAATCCTGCAATAAACGATCGTCTCGTCGGCAGGATTTACGCCCAAATTTTCGATGTAAATTTTACGAAGTTCATCGGCCGACTTGAAAGTGCCGTCGTCAATGGCGGCGGTCTTCCAGGGGATGCTGCGCGCGCCTGGAATATGTCCGCCGCGAAGCACGCCCTCCTGCGGATATTCGGGCATGTGAGTGATCTCCCCTTTGAACTCGCCCGATGAGCGCACGTCGATGAGCGGCCTCTCCGCTCGGCTCTGCGCCAGCGCGTCTTCTTTGAAAGCGCGAATCTTGCTATCCAGCCGCACCGCGGGCACCGGATAGACGGCCTCAGGAAACGTGGGAGTTTCGCGTGTATAAGGGCGACCTTCAGCCTCCCATTTCGATCGACCGCCGTTGAGAAGCTTGACCTTCTCGTGCCCGAAAAGGCGGAAGACCCAGAGCGCGTAGGCTGCCCACCAGTTGGCTTTGTCGCCGTAGAAAATTACAGTTGTGTCGGGCGAAATGCCGTGGCGTGAAGCCAGTTTGGCAAAGGCATTCGGGGTGATATAATCCCGCTGCACCGGGTCATTCAGATCCGCACGCCAATCGATGTGAACCGCATTCGGAATGTGGTCGGTCCCATAGAGGAGAATATCTTCGTTGCTTTCCACGATCCGAATGTCCGAATCGTTGAGGTGCTCGGCGAGCCAGGAGGTCTCGACCAGACTGTCGGGAGTTGCGTAGGTGCTCATGGGATTCCTAGTGCACTGTAACGGATGAGCCTGATGGTATGCCGCGTGATTTCAGCCGCTGCAATGCGGAAGCCGCGAAATCAAGCCGTCAGAATCATGTGTTACACTGCACTAGTGCACTGTATCAGATGATATGGCTACGGCCGAAAGGGACGTTTGCGCATCGCAAATAGGCGCGTCGCCACTAACCGTTGTTCGAATCATCTGTTACGCTGTACTAGTCCGTGGGACCGTGGGGATGGTCTTTGTAACCGTCGAGATCCTGGCGGAGGATCAGATCGTCCTCGAACAGCTGGCGCGCTGCGCGCTCCACCCGGTGCTTGATGTCGTTCGGTCCGCTGGCGGGGTAGCGAGCATCGAGCTGCGATTGGGTGAAGGGCGTGAACACGCCGGCGAGCAGACGGAAGACATTTGCGGGATCGGTGTTGTCGACGCCATTGTAGCTGCCGAGCGGAACGCCGGCAACGTTGCCATGCGCGTCGATCGACGGCATGTGTGGGGCGCGCACGCCGCCAGTCGCATTGCCCTCTTCGTCGCGAGTGATGACGAACGTGGTGCCGCGGAGCGCCCCATCGATGTATCGCCCCGCAGGAGGTGGCGTACCTTCAAGCCATCGCTTGATGTTTCGGAAGGCGGCCCGGCAGAAGGGGCGCACGTCGACCGGAGTCTGATTCACAGCTAGGAACTCACCCGACACGTCGAAGATCGGCTTGGTAAGGTGCGGGAAGCCGGCTAGCTCGTACTGAACCCAACCCGCTTCTGCGATACCGCGTGAGAAAAAACCGCGGCGTACGAGCATGTCACTCTCCGATACGATGGTCATTCCGACCGCGCCACCGCGATCCGCGTTGGTTGGTACGCGCGGACAGGCCACGCCTCCGCCGTAAAATGGGCCACTATCGGTACGCTGCCAGCAGACAGCGCCCATGAACTGGACCAGAAATGCGTCGAAAGGCCGCGGGCGGCCGCCTTTGTTGTTCTCGCCCCTAATCATGAACTCATTGGCCAGCGCGCCCGTTTGCGAGTAGCCGGTGCCGATGACTGCCCCAACAGCTATTGGTTGATTTGCCCCGGCGGGCAAACCGGTGAGCGTCGGGTTCTTCAAGAAGCGGGCGGCATCACGCATAATCTCCCAGGCGTCCGAGCCCCGTTCGATCGTGCCGAAGCATAAGCGATTGTGAGCCAGTCCATCATTGGGAACCTTCGCCCCGAACAGATCCGTCACAACCTTGTTCCACTGGATGGACATGTACGTGTAGCCCTCTTGGAAGAGGTAGTCCTCGGTCGTCGCCAGCGTGAACTGAAAGGTGAACTCCTCTCTCTGAACCGAGGGGATGCCCGCTGGAGCACCATAGAGCGGATGGATGACGTGGTAGTAGACGGAGTTCGGATAGTCGACCACACCGGTCCCGTTCATCTGATCCGACTCAGTCGGGTAGTAAAGAACGAAACCCACCGAGTACGAACCGGTCGACCCGTCGTCGCGGGCGATCGTACCATTCAGCGAACCTTCGACGTACCGATAGCGCGTGCCGCCGAGCTGAACCAGTCGCGTCGAATCCACATTCGCTGAAGTGGCCGTCGCGTGTGCGATTTGCTCACCTAACGCCAGCCAGAGGCAGGCGCCCGCCACTGCAACTAAGCGAATTACGATGTAAGTCATGCGCGAATTTTCCTCTCTTGCTAGAGAAAAAGACTGGTTGCGCAGAAAACGCTGGTCAAGATTCTCCACCTGTTGCGATGCCCAAATCTGCCAGAGATCTGGCAGCGCGCTCTCGAATAGGCCATCGATCGCGAGGCGATTCGAGGCCCATGTTTTTTAGTATTACCGCCACGGAACCCTTTCTCTTACGCGGCCCTTGATACCCGAAGCGGAGAGATCCTTGGCAAGAC
>DATLIT010000471.1:0-6073 GCA_035539295.1 Terrimicrobiaceae bacterium
CCCAAAGCGACTCCGACGCCGAAGCCAACGCCGAAATCCACACCAAAACCAACGCCCAAACCAGCGCCAAAGCCAACTCCGAAACCAGCGCCAAAGCCAACTCCGAAACCCGCTGCCTCCCCCAAGAAGAGTCCCAACCCCGCCAGCTCACCGAAAAGTAGTCCGAAGTCGGAGAAGTCACCTAAAGGCAAAGAGTCGCCGGGAACCGGTCCCTCGCCAGGACCAACAGTCAAGGTCGCCAAGGCGGTGTCTGCTGGCGCCGGACCCTCGAGCGGCGGAGCCGCCGGCCAGGGCGGTGGCGGCGGAGGGTCTTCGGAGTTCGGCTGGTACCACACACTGATCCATGACCGTTTCTACAGTCAGTGGGATCAACCGACTTCGATTTTCGATTCGTCCAAGTCGTTTGTTTGCACCCTTCAAATTCGCATAGAACCCAATGGCAAGATTGCGGGCGTCAAAGTTGTCCGCTCGAGCGGAAACGTGATTATGGATGACTCGGTGATGGCGGCGGCGAATCGCGTGTTGCAGATTGATCCGCCACCAGCCGCATTGGCCGGCGGCGGATCCTACACAGTCAATATCAATTTCGAGCTTCAATGAGACGGCGATTTATCCACGGCCAATTTGCGAATTTTCTCCTTTTCAGGAATTTCGCCCGCTGCGCATAAGGTCGCAAAGGCAGCCAGGTGGAAACAAACAGCGCAAACCGGCAGGAGCAATTTAAGGCCTCCAAAGAAGTTTCCGTGATGGCGTGGATCGAAAATCAGTTCGGCGATGTTCTTCTGCTCAAGCAGGTTCGTGGTAACAAATCGTGGACACTCCCCGGCGGCAAAGTGCGGTCGCGCGAGACGATCGAGGATGCTCTGCGCAGAGAAGTCGACGAGGAAATTGGGCTGAAGATTCAGCCGGTGGCTTTTCTTGATCTGTTTGACCGATCGGAAAAAGCGGTGATTACTTTTCTCTACTCGGCTCGGGTTAAGGGCCATCACGGCGTCATGAGCCCGAAGCGCCGCGAAGTTGCGGCTGCCAAATTTAGCTCTTCGCTTCCCACCGATGCTACGCCGTCACTGCGCTTCTTTTGGAAGCGCCTGCGAGAAGGCACTCAGGGGAAAGGCTGAGTGAGCAGGCACCCGCGCCGGCACGCCGTACCATGATTCAGACCGCGAGCATCCTCGAAGTCATTAGGGAGCGAGACGGTGTGCGGCTTGTCTTTTCGGGACGCCTCGACGCGAAGAGCGTCGCCGGCGTGTGGGCTCAAGCGTTGGATGCAGCGCGGCAGGGCGGGCCGATCTCGATCGATGCCTCCGAGGTGGAGTATTGCGATGGAGCAGGCATTGCGCTGTTGTGGGAGCTGCAGCGCCGTGGCGTGGAAGAAATCTCCGGACTCAAGCCCGAAATTGCAAAGCTCCTGGAGCCCTTCGCGGACGCGAAACGACAAGACGACGAGCAGATTCGTCAGAAAGAATCAACCGTCGAGGCAGTTGGTAAAGCAGTCGTCGAGTTGGCGCGAGACCTTCAGGAACAAGTCTCCTTCCTGGGGCAGACTCTCGTTGTTTTGTTGCGGTTCATCCGCCGACCGCGCGAGTTGCGCTGGACGGACGTTTGGCTGACTTATGAACGTGCCGGAGTTCAGGCGCTGGTTGTCGTCGGGTTGATTGCATTTCTGACTGGTCTGATCATGGCCTTCCAGGCCGCTCCTCCCCTGCAGGAGTTTGGAGTCGATATCTACGTGGTCAACCTGGTTTCGCTGGCGATGCTCAGGGAACTGGGACCCATCATGACGGCTATCGTCCTGGCAGGTCGAAGTGGATCGGCCTTCGCCGCAGAAATCGGAACGATGAAGGTAAACGAGGAGATCAACGCGCTGACAACGATGGGTCTTGATCCGGTTCGGTTCCTGGTCGCACCGAGAGTCTTGGCAGGTGTGCTGGTTACGCCGGTCTTAACAATTTACGCCAACCTTGTCGGCGTCGGGGGCGGATTGGCCGTGATGATGGGACACGGCTACCCGCCGGTGATACTCTGGCGGCAGTTGGTCTCCGCAGTGGAGATCAATGATGTGCTCGCTGGCCTGATCAAGGCCTTTGTCTTTGGTGCGCTGGTTGCCGGCATCGGATGTCTCCGCGGGCTGCAAACGAAATCGGGGGCGAGCGCCGTTGGCGTCTCCACGACACGCTCGGTGGTTACGAGCATCTTCTTTATCGTTGTGGTGGATGCGATTTTCGCCGTGGTCTACTATGCAATCGATTTTTAATGGAGCAAGACGCGATCATTTCAGTGCGAGGATTGACGGCGGCTTACGGAGATGACGTGATCCTGAAGGATGTCTCGTTCGAAGTGAAGCGCGGAGAAGTCTTTGTCATTCTGGGTGGGTCGGGCAGCGGTAAGAGTACTTTGTTAAAACATCTCATCGGGTTGTTCCCCCTCGTCTCGGGGGAAGTTCGCATCGAGGGCGACAATCTAGCCATAGCTGAGGGCGCGCAGCGGCAGAAAATTCTACGTCGTTTCGGCGTCGCGTATCAAAGCGGAGCACTCTTCGGATCGATGACATTGAAGGAGAACGTAAGTTTGCCCCTCGAGGAGTTCACGCGGCTGTCGGTCGAGGCACGCAATGTCATCTCGTGGATGAAACTAAGGCTGGTAGGATTGGAAAGCTTTGGCAGCCACTTGCCCGCCGAAGTAAGCGGTGGCATGCAAAAGCGCGCCGCCATTGCGCGCGCAATGGCCTTGGATCCGGCGGTGCTCTTTCTGGACGAGCCTTCCGCTGGCCTCGATCCGGTAACTTCTGCCGAGCTTGATGCGCTCATCCTAAGCCTCCGGGAAGGTCTCGGAATGACCTTTGTCATCGTCACCCACGAGTTGGCAAGTATCTACGCCGTGGCCGACCGTGTCATCATGCTCGATAAGCGAAAAAAAGGGATCACTGCTGAGGGTCGCCCGCAAGACTTGCGTGACCACTCCGATGATCCTTACGTTCGTCGTTTCTTCCGCCGGGAGGCTGAATGAGCCAGAAGCCACGCTACTTTCGCATCGGACTCTTTGTGGTCGTCGCGCTGGTGGTTCTCGCCGGAGGACTGATCGCATTTGGAGCCGGCCAGATGTTCCGACCGCGCATTTACATCGAGACGTATGTTGATGGCACCGTGCAAGGTATCGACGTCGGATCGCCGGTGAAGTTCCGCGGAGTGCCGATCGGTCGGGTCAATGCGATCAATTTTACCTTCAATGAATATGAAACGGCCAGGCAGGTGGATCGGTTCAACTACGTTCTCATTCTGATGGAAATCGACCGAGAAATGTTTCCGGGCATGTTCGAAGAAAACCTAACGCCTATTATCGAAAAGAATGTCGCCCAGGGCATGCGGGCACGGATTGAGCCGCAGGGGGTCACGGGAATCAACTACATCGACATAAATTACGTAAACGACCCGAACCAATTTCCCCCGCTGGCGATCGATTGGACCCCGCACCACTACTACATCCCATCCGCGCCAGGTCAGCTCACCAACATGCTCGATTCGATCAACAATATCATGCGTCAGATCGAGGAATTGAATATCGGCGGCATGAGCAGCTCTCTTACACAGTTGCTTGCCAATCTCAACAAGGCGGTCACCGGAGCTGACATTACTAAAATCAGCACCGATCTGCAGACGCTGGTCGGTGAACTTCGGGAGACCCTTAAAGCAGCCAACATCGGCGGCGTCAGCGAGGACGCGCGGAAACTTTTCGAGGCCGCGCGCCAAATGGTCGACGGTCTTGAGAAGTCGAATACGCAGCTTCGGGAGGTGCTCAGGAACCTCGAGCCGGCGACCAGGATTAGCGGTCCGCAAATCAGAGAACTTGTGCGGAATCTTACACTTGCCAGCGAGAACTTCGCTCAGTTCAGCGCGGAGGTAAAACGCAGGCCCTCGCTGCTCCTCTGGGGCACTCCCCCCGCAGCGAAGCCCACTCCCACTCCGCGCCGCCGGCGTTAGTGCGGCGGTCGTTGAAAGGAAGTTTCGGAAAGGCTGGCGGGTCGGCGAGATAGCCGCGTCTGCTGGGCAGAGCGAATACTCTAGACGAAGCGGAGCGGCATTCCGGCGGCCAGAGAAAGTCCGGCTGCTTTGTCGAGTGTTTCCTGCCATTCCGACGCCGGGCTGGAGTCGGCAACAATTCCGGCGCCCGCGTGGAACGAAGCTTTCCCATTTTCGAAAATTGCCGTTCGAATCGCAATGGAGAACTGGCTTTCTCCATTGAAGCCGAAATAGCCGATGGCGCCGGTGTAGATTCCGCGCGGATGAGGTTCCAGCTCCGAGATAATTTCGAGGGCGCGCTTTTTCGGGGCGCCCGAGATCGAACCACCGGGAAAGCAGGCGCGCAGCGCCGCCGCCTGCGTGACATTCTCACGGAGCGTCCCGGTTACGGTCGAGACGAGGTGGTGGACCTGTTCATAGCTCTCGAGTTTGAGGAGCTCCGGAACGGTGACACTACCATATTCGCAGACGCGCCCAAGATCATTGCGCTCCAGATCGGTGATCATCACCAACTCGGCAATTTCCTTTGTCGAAGTAATGAGGTCGTAGGCATTGCGCTGATCGAGCTGCGTATCAGCCCTGCGCGGGCGAGTTCCCTTGATCGGACGGGTCACGATGCTCCGCCCACTGAGTCGAAGAAAACATTCCGGCGAGGCAGAGGCGATCTGCGTGCCGCCAAGATCAAGAAATGCGGCGAAAGGCGCGGGCGAGTAGTGCCGAAGTCCTTCGTAGAAGGACCAGGGATCGAGAGGACCTGTCGCATCAAAGGCGTGCGACAAACAAACCTGGTAAATGTCGCCAGCAGCAATGTACTCCTGCGCGACGATGACCATCTCCTCAAACTGCCGCTTGCGAAGGCGGGCGTGAAAGTGGATGCGAGAGGGATTTGGCAGGGCGGCGATGCCGGGAAGCTCCGGGGTTTCATGCCATCTCGAAGCGCCATGCAGAAAAAGCGTCAGTTTTTCATAAAAGCCGAAGCGGAAGCTTCCGTCGAACCCAACCCAGCCAATGGCTGCCCCGTTCGGCAAGCCGAGGTCCGCTCCTGGCTTCTGCCTGGCGGCCAACTCACGTTCGAGTGCGTGCCAGTCTGATGCGCCTCCATCCAGAATCAGGTCGGGCTCCCAGGCCAGCAACGAGATCGACTCCGCGGTGGCAAGGGTGGATTCCAGGAATACGAATCCCTTGCGTGACCGCAGAGCACGCGCGGCTTCTTCCGGGGCAGGGCCGGAGGCAGAATGCAGTTCGCGTGCTCGTTGTGGCATGATAATCTGAAAATTCCCCAAAGTCGTTGCGGCGTCGATGTTGTTCTGCTTGAGCAATGGCTCAGGGGCTGCTTACCTTGATCGCCTTACATGTGGTCCATGATCCGAGTGCTCGTCGTCTTTCTACTTTCCGCTGGGTTCTTGCTCGCTCAAGAGCCGTCGCCCTCGCCGGCACCGACAGCGGATGTTTCGCCAACACCCATCGCCCCTCCCACGCCGGAAGGGGCTCCGGCGCCGCTACTTGAACCGGCAGCTCCCCCGCCCCTTGTCCCTGCGGACAACCCGTCGCCTCCGCCGGCACCAGAGACGCTCCCTCCCGTGGCGCCAGAGACGCCTCCGCTAGCTCCTCCCGGAGCCCTCCCGAGTCCTCCACCGAGGGAGAGCGATACGATCCCCATGGAAGGCGGTGCTCCGTTGGACACCAGGGAGATCGCACCAGGACGCCCAGACGAGGGAATGCCGGATGAAGCAATCACGGAGCCCGAAGCTCTCGTTCCCGATGTTGGACCAGTTAGCCCACCGTCGGCGCCAGTCACCTTCGAGAGCACGCAGGAGAAGGCCCGTCAGTTGAGTATTCGCTACCGCGAGGCGCGAGTTCAGGCCGAGAAGGATCCCAAGGTCGTCAGCCTGCGCGAGCAGGCCGAACAGGCACGAACCCTCGAGGATCAACGGGCCGCGATGCGCGAGTATTATCGGCTGCTTTTCAAAAAGATCGCTTCCATTGACAAAGCCCTCACCGACAAGTGCAAGGTGATGGAAACTGCCTATCTCCGCCGTCTCGCCCAAGAAAGACTT
>DATLIT010000472.1:0-4084 GCA_035539295.1 Terrimicrobiaceae bacterium
GTCGTCGATGGACCCGAAATGGTTCTGCCAGTAATGGAGGAGAGGCAGCGAAGCGCTTCGTTTTGAAATGGGATAGTGAGAAACGAGCTCGTCAACCTCGGCCTCGAACTCCGGAGTCACCTTAGCGGCCTGCCGCTCAGCGGCGGCTGCCGACTCAGCGGCAGAATGAACGGTCATGTTCAAAGGATTCGTGTTTTCCCACAACAGCTTCAAGCAAAACGATAGCGTAGGGCAAAAGAATCACACCTTCAACTATCGCCGTTGGTGTGCCGGTAACAATCACGAAGCGGTAAGTTGGTATTTCGCCGCCATGTTTCGAATCGTCGTGGCAATTCGTCTTCGCAGCTCCAGTGGCTCCATCACCTCGGCATGATCCCCCCAGCTAAGGATCCAGTTTTCGAGATCTGGGGCAAGGCCGACGCGCATTGTTAATTCCATCCTTCCATCGTCCGCCAACCGCATCTTCTGCGATTTATGCCATTGGCGTTCACGCACGAGGCGGGTGGCGAACGCATCGAAGCGGATCCTGACGTGTTCAGTGCGCGCAGCTTGGAATGCGGCGAAGCTGCCCGCAAGCATCTTCGCCACCGAGAAATCTGTCGGCCGGGCGAAAGGAATTTGCAGATTCTTAACGTTGGCAATGCGCGTCAACGCGAAAGTCCTCAGCTGCCCGCGGCCCTGATCAGCACCAATCAGGTACCATTGGTTGTTAATGCAGGCGAGATGATAGGACGCGACCCGGCGGAGCTCTGGCTTGCTCGCGCGAAGAGAAAAGTACTCAAACTCAACCACTCGATTTGAGACGACGGCCTCGGTCAAGAGTTCGAAAACTTTTATTTGGCTGTTGGGAACGCCGGCCGAGTGAAACGAGACGGCCTCGGATAACTCGTGGAGGGAGATATTCGTTTCGCCGGTCAGACTCGAGACGAGCTTCTGAAAGGCCGATCGCAGCGGTTTCTCAAAAGAGGTGCCGCGGTATTGCTCGGCTGCCTTTTGCGCGACGAGCAACGCCACCACCTCACCTTCACTCACGGTGATCAACGGAAATTGACCAACCGGGCGCGGATAGAAGAAGCCGTGCCCGCGGCTGTCATACTCGATCGGAAGCATCAGTTGGTCTCTCATGAAATCCACGTCGCGTTGCACTGTCTTCACCGACACCTCAAACTCTCTCGCCAGCACCGAACAGTTCGGACCGCGATCCGCGGAAAGAAGCTCATGGATCCGCAGCATCCGGAGGAAGGGAGGCCGGGTCACTCGTGATCCCGCCAGATCGTGCAATGACCCGCCGGCAAATTTTTTCGGTCGTGGCCTGGGCATAGGACATCAAATGTCCTATCCATGCCGCTAGAGTCAATCGCATGATGAAAACCTTTCAGCATCTTTTCGTGAGAGTCTCCTCGAAAGACTCACCAGTTTGCCGACAAATGGAATTCTCTCTGCCCGGCTCACGGCTGACCCGTGATGAAGAGCAGTTTCTGCGCAACCTCCGCAGAATTCGTGAGCAACTCGCGGAATCCCGGACGTAAGGCTGGCCTGGCGACGGGCATGGTGCGACCTGGCTCTCTTTTAGCCACAGCGGGCACAGAGAACACAGGGGAGGTCAGGGATGCGGTTGGGCGTGTCTGCGCAGTGCGAGATTGCGTCATTAAGGAGGAGGGCTGCCATTCGCGCAGGCGTCCGGATGCACGCAAATCGCCGACTCGATGACAGCTCAGGACTCTCTTTTGTTAAAAACCTCTCTCTCCACTGTGTTCTCTGTGGTTCAGCATTTTCGTTAAACAGCCCGACTTGACTGCCTTCTGGCGCAATCGCCATCTTGCGGCTATGATCTGGGTTCGATGATTCAGAAAAGATCTAGCAGAGGCCGCCTGGAGATTGGCCGAGTGGTTCCAGACCAAGAAACGCGCGACTAGCCACCGAGTCTTCTTTGACACCGTCTGTCGCTTTTCTATGCACGCTCAAGACATTTTCCGCTCCGCGCGAACGACGTTTTCATTTGAGTTTTTCCCGCCAAAGAGTGCCGAGGCGGTGGAAAGTCTTTATGGAACCATTCGGGAGCTGGAAGCCTATCAGCCGCATTTCGTCAGCGTCACTTACGGGGCGGGTGGTTCGACACGGGAGCTGACCCATGATCTCGTCGTGCGTATCAAGCGCACGACCTCGCTCGATCCTGTCCCCCATCTCACCTGCGTGTGTCACAACGAACTGGAGATCGCCGGCATTCTCGAGCGTTACGCGCAGGCAGGCGTCAGCAATATTCTCTCGCTTGGTGGCGATGCGCCAAAAGGCCACCAATATCGCAAGGCAGACGATCACTTCCAACACGCGATCGATCTGGTCAAATTCATTCGAAAGTTTAACGAATCGGGTAACCATCCGGACCGTCGCGGATTTGGAATTGGTGTGGCAGGATTCCCGGAAGGGCACCCAGCGACTCCCAACCGACTGCTCGAGATGGAATATTTGAAACAAAAGGTAGACGCTGGAGCGGACTACATTGTGACCCAGCTTTTCTTCGATAACCGCGATTTCCTGGATTTCCGCGATCGTTGTGAACTTGTCGGCATCAATGTCCCGATCGTGGCGGGGATCATGCCGATCACCTCTATCGCCGGGATGAAACGCATGGCGGAACTGGCTGCAGGTGCGCGCTTCCCGGCACGGCTTCTCCGCGCTTTGCAACGCTGCCAGGACGACCCGGAGAGCGTCGCGCGCGTTGGCATTCACCATGCTTCAGAGCAATGTCATGATCTTCTCGACCACAGAGTTCGAGGAATTCATTTCTACACGCTCAATCGTTCTGACGCGACGCGGCAGATCTTCGACAGTCTTGGGCTGAGACACTCGCGAGCCAGGAGCACTCAAGTCGCCTGAGCGCGAGCCTCGCGAGTTTTTGTTAGGAAGGACTTGCCTTTTCTGAGGCAACGTCGTATGAGGCCCTGCAGCATGCAGACTCAGCTTGCTATTGCGAAGGTAGTGGTAGTCTCCGGGGCCGTAGCCCCTGGGGCCGCGACGCCTTTGCGGATTTGACCTGACATCGTCCACAAAGTCCCACGGCCCGCCGAAGGTCGTGGGAGCGATAATTCACGACTGCAGGCTGACCGGGGGTTCAAACAAAAAACAATCATGAATCCCATATCAACTAAAGAAAACTACACGCCGGGGCACACACCAAACGCGTTTAGCTTCATGGCCTCGCGAGATCTCGACAGCCACGGCTTCTTTCTCACCCCATTCTTGCACACCGGTCTGGAAATTCTGGATGCGGGCTGCGGCCCGGCCACGATCAGCGCCGACATCGCTGATGCAGTCTTTCCAGGCAAGGTCACTGCTCTCGACATTTCGTCCTCGGAGCTCGATCAAGGCCGCCGTCTTGCCGAGGGACGCGAAATCGTAAATCTGGAGTTCGTGGCGGGTTCGGCCTACGAAATGCCTTTCCCAGACAATTCTTTCGACGTTGTCTTTTCCCTCGATCTCTTCGAGCACCTGAGCGAACCCCTGACGGCCTTGCGTGAATTTCATCGCGTCGTGCGCCCCGGAGGTTTCGTGGCGCTGAGCACCCCAGATTGGGATGCCGTCGAGATCAGCCCGCTGCCGATGGCTCTCGGCCGCGCCATTAATGCCTATCGAGACTTGGAGGAAAGAAATGGAGGGAATAGTCGCGCCGGACGACACTTGGGTAAATGGCTGGTCGACGTCGGCTTTGCGCCGCTCTCCAATGGCGACTGGATGGAGCCATACGACGAGCCGCGCCGGATCGCTGAATATCTGGGTATCCAGCTGGAGACGGCAGGTCTGTTCCATCATGCCACCGCTCTGCGCGATTGGGTCCGTGAGCCAGATGCGAGCTTACGGCAGTCGTGGAAGTATGTGACCGGAGTCCGCCCAAGCACCAACCAACGACCTAAGCGAGTCACGGAGTGAGGTCGGCGCGGAAGAGCGCGCTTATCACATCGCAAGTGGATCGGCAGCATACGGAAATTGTGACGCCAAATGCGGAGCGGTCGTAGGCGGTCATCGCACGCGTCTAGCGAAATTCACAGGCGCTTGGCACAAGCGCCTCTGCAAGACTGTGGACGCT
>DATLIT010000473.1:0-2618 GCA_035539295.1 Terrimicrobiaceae bacterium
ATGCCGCGAATGGCGGCAGTCTCAAAATTCGTTGTTTTTGCCATGATCATTCATCAAATTTATGAACCCACATGCTTGAACTGCGTCATCTCAGAACTCTAATCGCTTTGGCGGAGACGGGGAATTTATCCAAAGCGGGTAAGCGATTGAATCTTTCGCAACCTGCCGTTTCGCATCACGTGAGAGCAGTTGAAGAAGAATATGGCGTCCAGCTTTTTGAACGAAAGAGCGACCCTCTGCGGTTCACACTGCCCGGTCGACATTTGGTGAATCTTGCCTACGACGTGAGCCGTCGTATTCGCGATGGGGAGAGAGACGTCGCGCGGATCGCCCAGGGCGAGGCCGGTATGCTCCGCATCGCGGTGGAATGTCATTCCTGTTTTGACTGGCTGATGCCGTCGATGGACGCCTTCCGCGAGCGTTGGTCGCAAGTTGAGCTCGATCTAGTCTCGGGGTTTCACGCTGATCCGGTCGGGCTTCTTGGCGAAAACCGCGCCGACCTGGTCATCGTTTCTCATGCTGGAAAGCGCGACGGCGTGATCTACCATCCGCTGTTTGGCTATGAAGTTCTGGCTTTGCTTTCGCACCGGCACCCACTTGCCCGCAAGGCATATCTCACGGCTAAGGATTTCAAGAACGAGGTCCTCGTGACGTACCCGATTCCCGATGAACGCCTGGATCTGGTGCGCGATGTGCTTCGCCCTGCCCACGTCAATCCGACGCGCCGAACAACCGAGCTGACCGTTGCGATTCTTCAGCTGGTGGCGAGTGGTCGCGGGGTTGCGGCTTTGCCTGGCTGGACGGTTCAGCCCTACCTGGATCGCAAGTATGTCGCCTGGAAACCAGTCGGCAAGGGTGGGCTCCACAGCCGCCTTTATGCCGCGACCAGCGAGCCAGGTTCCTCACATGCTTATATGCAGGAGTTCCTGCGTATCATGCGCGATGTGAGTTTCGCTACCCTCGAGCGCATTGAGCCGCTCCTCGGTGCTGAGGACCAGCCATGGCCGCGAAAGAAGTTTCATGCTCCTTCGCAAGGAGCCGGCCTCGGCAGTCTATGAATTCGGGACGAGCATCGTTTTGACACCCTCGCGGCCCCACGCCAGTTCCAGAGCATGCTGGTAATCGGAGAGAAGGACCTCGTCGGTCACGATCTCGTCGACTTTGATCCTTCCGCTCTCCAGATAGGCAAGAGCCCGGCCAAAGCTGTCAACCTGCGCGAAAGAGCCTTTAATAGAGATCTCGCCGCGAAATAAATCGAAGGGATTAAACCGCGCCGTGTCCTTTTCCGGATAGACACCGTAGACCAGCAGCGTTCCGCGCCGTCGAACAAATTGAAGCGCTTCTTCGCAAACCGTGGCTGACCCTGTCGCCTCGATGACATAGTCGAAGCCATTGGGACTCAATTCGCGCAATCGTTTCCGGTGCACATCTGGATTCTGCCGATCCATTGGTGCGACTTCGTCGGCAGCCAACTTCGCAATCAAGTCCAGCTTTTTGCCTGGTGGCGCCGCGACAACAAGCCGGGCGGCGCCGTTCAGTTTTACTAGTTGGGCGAGGACCTGTCCGGTCGGACCGGCTCCGAAGAGGAGGACGTCGCTTCCCGCTCTCGCATCGAGAACCTCGATGCCATGGAGTGCACACGCCGAGGGCTCGACCATGATGGCCTGGCGAGGCTTGAGATTACGGATCGGAAAAACCCTATCGGCTTTAATCTTCAAATACTCGGCGAATCCACCATTCATCGTCACCCCGTAGGCTCCCAAGTTCTCACAAAGGAGAAAATCGCCGCGCATGCAATAAAAGCAGGTTCCGCAGACAGTGTTGCTATTGGCAACAATCCGCTGGCCCGGGTGAAATCCCGACACATCCGCGCCGACCGCGACGATCTCACCCGTGAACTCATGGCCAGGGATAAGTGGAAAACGTGGTCCGAATTCACCCTCATGAATGTGAAGGTCCGTGCCACACAAACCACAAGCATGAATGCGCACGAGCGCCTCATCCGCCGCAGGTTCAGGGTCGGCGGTCTCCCGGTAGGAGAATGAGCGCGGTGCATCGTAAACGACTGCTTTCATAACGGGTAAGGATCCGCTTCGAGCGAGGCGGTCATGCGGAATTTCGCAGGAACCTGCCGAAAGGCAAGATGCAAAGGCGGGTCGAAAAGAGCAAACAGTGGATGCACTCTCGGCCTACAAACCGCAGAGCACACCCAGAACACGGAGCAGACACATCCTCTGTCCGTGCGCCTGCTGTGTTAACGTGAATTGGGTCTTGGCCGGCGCGGTTTACCGATAATCAGCTAAATGGGTTTCACGGCTCCGACACTGAGGACGAAAGAGTTTCGGAAGAGTGACTCGCGGCCTCGTCGACGTATTTCACCAATGCCTGGCAGTAGAAGTCTATTGAGCAAGAAGGAGCACCAAAAAGCTCCCAACCATCGGTGAGATACGAGCGAATAAATTTCTCGACGTGGTCCGAGCTTTCGGAAGAGACAAACTTGTAATCGACGATTTTCCTCATAAGACGCGGAGGATATCACCACCGCGCCCGCCCGGCCATTTCAAAGCCCCTGAATAGGCGTTGCTGGGGTGTCTCTGCACTTGCGCAAATACCGAACT
>DATLIT010000474.1:0-3740 GCA_035539295.1 Terrimicrobiaceae bacterium
AATATAGGCAATTGGGCTGCTGAAGCGGATCTCGAGAATGTTTCGGCCGGGCCGCAGCGCCTGCTTTACGTCGAAACGGTGCGCCACGAACATATTCTCCGTCCATCCGATGTTCTCCCCGTTGAGCCGAATACTCGCGACGGTATCGAGGCCTTCGGCGACGAGTTCAATGTGCTCGTAATGGCAGAAGTCCGCCTTTATGGCGAACCGACATCGGTAACTCCAGTCTTCCTCCTCGATCCATTGGAGCTCGTTTTCGTTGGACCCCCAGAAAGGATCGGGTATGCGCTTGTGCCTAAGAAGGTCACTATGGATGCAGCCCGGAACCTTGGCCGTGAGCCAGTGACTCGACTTCGGCTCGAAGAACGCCCAGGCCGTTAGCGGGAAGGTTTCCTTCTGCACGAGGAAAAGAACTAAGTCCGGCGATGCCGTCCGAGAAAGGAAAAACCGCCGTCCCGAGTGGAAGCTTTTCTTTTCGCGACGTTGGCGTATGAGTTGCCAGGCAAGTTATGTCTGCTCTGTTTTCTCATCTGATCGTCGAGCCGGACGATGGTGTCGAGCCGGTGCGCAATCTTATCACTTCTGCGGAAAAGAGTCTGTTGATCAAACAGTTCACTTTTTCTGAGCCGACTCTGTTGCAGGCTGTCACTGATCGCAAGAACGCGGGGGTGGAGGTTCGCGTGATGCTCAACCCGAAGCGCTCGGGCGGCGACCGTGCCAATGATGACACCTACGATTACTTCAAAAAGAACGGCGTGAGCGTCCAATGGGCTAACCCCAAGTTCTATGTCACACACGAGAAGTCTATCGTGGTAGACGCAGAAACCGCTCTCATTGCAACCTTCAACCTTGCTCTGAAGTATTTCACTCAAACGCGCGATTACGGCGTAGTGACCAACGACCCAAGCCGAGTCGGACAGATCATCGAGGGATTCGAAGCAGACTGGGAGCATCGCGACTGGCTTCCCGACCCTGAAACCGGTTTGCTTTGGAGCAACGCGAATTCCCGGCTGCGCATGTCGCATTTCATCGACAGTGCCAAACATAAGCTGGACGTTCAGCATCCTAAATTCGTCGATGCGGTCATCCTCGACCGTCTCCTGGCTGCAGCCGATCGGGGCGTCCACGTGCGTATTCTTTGCGGGGGTAAGCACGGAATCAGCGATTGGGATGTTCTCGATACGTTTTCCTCGTTACGGGTGCTCAAGCGCTTCGGGGTGAAGGTCCATAAGCAAAAGAATCTGCGACTTCATGCCAAGCTGCTGATTGCGGATGAGTCCTATGCCCTTGTCGGCTCAATGAATATTGATCGCAGCGCCTTCGATCTGCGCCGCGAACTTGGCACGACGGTCAGAGAGGAAGCAGTTGTCAAGCGATTGATGGAAGTCTTTGAGTCGGATTGGGACCTTTCTCACGGATACGATGCTCCGGATCCGCTCGACCCCGAGAAGCACAAGGAAACTGACTTTCCGCACGACCATGAGCTAAGGCATGAGTGAGACGATGCGGCGCGCAAACCCCAGCTTGCTCGAGCTCGCGCTGACCTTCAACCATATTGCCTTGGCTTCCTTCGGCGGCGGCCTCTCAGCCTGGTCGCGCGAAGTCATCGTGGTCGAAAAATGTTGGATGGCAGAGGAGGAGTTTCTTAGCGCCATTACGATGTGCCGCATCTTGCCCGGAGCTAATCAGGTGAACCTGGCGGTTTTTGTCGGAGCAAAGTTCCGAGGCGCGCTCGGTGCAATTGCAGCGGTTATCGGGCTCTCGTTCGTTCCAGTAATGATTATCCTCGGACTGGGCTATGCTTATTTTCAATTCCATCATCTGCCCGCGCTGCAGAGCGTGCTTCGCGGCGCTGCCGCCGCCGCCGTTGCGCTCACCTTGGCAATGGCCATTAAGACGGGGCGGAAATGCCTCCGGGGTGCGATTCCCTTGCTCCTCTTTGGGGCAATTTTCACTATGAATGGTTTGTTCCGTTGGCATCTGCTTCCCTGCTTGGCCTTGCTGGCCCCACTTAGTCTCGTCTGGGGTTGGCCGAAGTCAGACAAAGAATGAGCGCTGAAACTCTCCTGCGGATCCTGCTGCTTTTTAGCTCTCTCTCGCTGCTCTCGATTGGCGGGGGCAATACAGTTCTGCCGGAGATGCACACCAAGAGCGTCGTCGACTACCATTGGCTAACGGACAGCCAGTTCGCAGATGTCTTTGCCATCTCGCAGGCGGCGCCGGGACCGAGTATTCTCATCGTAACACTCATTGGCTACAAGGCCGGCTTGTCCGCCGGAGGGGAGTTGATCGGAATCTTCGGCGCTTTGCTTGCCACCGCTGCGGTGATGACGCCGGCGGGTTTGCTCGTGTTCTTTGTCGTGCAGTTCTGGGAACGCGCCAAGGACTCCAACGTCCGTCGCGCCATCGAGAAGGGCTTCGCCCCGCTCACGGTTGGACTGGTCCTGGCGAGCGGTTATGTCATGAGCAAGGCGGCTGATCAGGACTGGCGTGCCTATCTGCTTACCGCAGTCTGCACGGTCATCTTTGTTTTCACCAAGGTAAACCCACTGGTTGTGGTCGCAATTGCGGGACTTCTGGGGTGGCTGGGTCTTGTCTGACCATCGGACGCAAATCATAGAGGGCACCAAAAGAGTCGTCCGGTGGCGGGTCTCCCGGTGGTTGGCACGCCGGCAGGTCGGCCTTGCGCAATGCAAGCCATTGGACGTCGAGCGAAGGCGCAATCTCTTGCCAGGTCGCGCCTCCGGTCAGAGCTTTTCGAAGAAGATCGAGCTTTTGATGGTAGTTCAATCCGTGACTCCAGAGATGGCCCTCATAGCCGCAGGCGACCTTGCGGCCGAGCAGGAGCAGGGGGTGGTTGTAGTCCGGCACGCAGGCGAAACGAACCTCTGGCGGAATGCCGACGAGGGCGTGCTTCCATGCGTCGAGTTCGGAACGCCGAGCGATCGCGTATCCATGCCGTGCATCCAAGCCGCCGATCAGCGATACCGCTCCTGAAAAGAAGAGAACAAAACAAACAGCGACACGCGCCGCCAGATTCACCTTCGCAATTATCTTAGTCCAGAGATATGGCGCGATCACCAGCCAACTCCAGAGCATCAATTTCATGTTGTCCCATTCCCAGGGAGCGAATGAAACAATCCCGCAAAGGCCAAAGATGCCAACCGCTGTCCAAACAAAGCAGCGCGCTTCGTTATCTTTGCTCCGGAACAGCATAAATACGAGCAACAGGGTAAGAGGCAATGTGAGGCCAAAATTCCAGATCCAGGTCGATAGGTTTCCTCCACCCACCCAACCGGGAGCCCATCGAATGGCTCCGGCCATGGAAAGAAACCCTGTGACCAGGAGGATACAGAGAGTCGCGGGCAAAAGAGCGAGTGCCACAAAGACAAAGATCTCCCGCGGAGCTCCAGTGGCCAATGGATTCCACGATCGCACCGCAGCCAATTTGGCGGCAAATATCGCTCCCAGGACAAGACTTAGAAACAGGAAAGCATGAAGATTGAAGAGAGGAAGGCTCGCGTAAATTAGAAGTTGCAACCAGACTGGGAGAACATGTTCCGAACCTCGGAAGTAGCGCTCACGCCAGGCGTAGAGAAGAATTAGGCCGGAAGGCAGCGCCAGAAGCAGGCCGCGCTGCGTCACAAACATGGAGAGGAAGAGATTTTTCCATACCATCTCGCTTTGAAAGTCCTCGATCTCGAAGGTTCGCAGGATCGCAAACCCGGTCAGCCCACCGT
>DATLIT010000475.1:0-5309 GCA_035539295.1 Terrimicrobiaceae bacterium
CCGAATGAACTTAAAGTGAAGGAAGGACTGTTCGTCGGCCGCAAGATTCAGATCGAAGAACGGGCCGAGACTGTCTTCGCCTGCCTGCATGACACGACGTTCCACGGCCCTGACGGGATCCCAGAGAAAAAGCTGGCTTGGACGATAGCGCCTCTCCGAGATCAAACGCACCCTGAGAGCAAGCGCCGAGCGCTCCAGTGGATCCGAGATCAAGACGCGCTGGGCATCTTGCGCGAACCAAACTTCCTCTGCAAGTGCTCCCGTTGCGGTGCGCGGAACCTTGCGCTGATGAGCATCTTTTTCCCAGTCACCAGGCCGGCCGGCTTCATTGAAATCGAACAACATGAAGCAGACATCATTGAGGATCCCAGGCTCGAGACCGTAATCGAATTCCACCCAGCCGGGCCCTCCTGGTATCGAAGAAGGGCGTAAGTAAAGCTTCGTGGGGGTTCCCTCACGCCAGACGTGCAAGCCAGGATTTCTAAAGCGGGTATAAGCGTAAAAACGTGACATGCCGCAGGCTTAGCTAAGCGGAAGCTGATTTGCTCAATACCTCAGCACCTCGATCTGTCCCATCAGGACGGAATGAATTCCCATAGATTGCTTCAGCAGCGTCTCGACGGTTAACAAAGGCTTCGTTAGATGCAAGGAAAACTAGCTGCGCGCCAAAGCTCGGAATTATGGTCAAAATGAGAGAGATCGTCTTCTATGGACCCACGATCAGCTGACCGATAATGGATCCTCTTCGCGGAAAACAAACTCATTTTGATGCGGTCGTCGTCGGATCTGGTCCGAACGGCCTCGCAGCTGCCGTGACCCTTGCGCGCGCGAAGCTTTCGGTCCTCGTGCTCGAAGCGAGTGAATCGATTGGTGGCGGCACCCGGTCCATGGAACTGACATTGCCAGGCTTTATCCATGACGTCTGCTCCGCGGTACATCCGCTCGCGGTCGGCTCGCCATTCTTTCGCAATTTGCCGCTTCACGACCATGGACTCGAATGGATCCACCCAGAAATACCGCTGGCACATCCCCTTGGGGGAGGCGGCAGCGTTTCGCTGCGGCGATCATTGGCCGAAACTGCCAGACTGCTCGAAAACGACGGCCCCGCTTACTCGGCTCTCATGCAACCCTTGGTCGACAACTGGTGGGGATTGGC
Organism: Terrimicrobiaceae bacterium; assembly: GCA_035539295.1. Lineage (GTDB taxonomy): Bacteria > Verrucomicrobiota > Verrucomicrobiia > Chthoniobacterales > Terrimicrobiaceae > DASTFP01. The sequence continues at coordinate 1,157 of DATLIT010000475.1, forward strand.
CCGTGAATTCCTGCAACCGATGATTCACTTGCCTCGCGATCCCCTCGCCTTCATTCGTTTTGGCCTGCGGGCGATTCAGCCGGCGCAATGGCTGGCCAGGCGTTTTTCCGGTGACCCCGCTCGGGCGCTATTCGCGGGCTTGGCCGGGCATTCTTTTCTGCCTTTGAGCGCGCCAGCTTCCGCCGCCTTTGGACTGGTGCTCGGCGCCGCCGGACATGCTGTCGGCTGGCCGTTCCCGCGCGGCGGCGCACAGAAGATCGCCGATGCGCTCGCCAGTTATCTCCAGTCGCTGGGAGGCCAGATCGAAATCGCGAGACCGGTGGCTAGACTTTCCGATCTGCCTGCTTCGCGCGCGCTGCTTCTCGACCTGACGCCCCGAGCTCTGCTCAAATTAGCTGGGAACACGCTGCCGCTACGATATCGCCACGCGCTGGAGCGTTTCCCGTACGGTTCGGGAATTTTTAAGGTTGATTATGCCTTAAGCGCCCCAATTCCCTGGAGCGCCGAAGAATGCCGCCGGGCCGGCACCGTGCACGTTGGCGGAACATCCGCTGAGATCGCCGCCGCCGAGGACACGGTTGCACGGAAGCGCTCCCTCGCACCTAAGCCATTTATTCTGCTGGCGCAGCCAACGCTAAGTGATCCATCTCGCGCGCCGAGTGGCAAGCATGTGGCCTGGGCTTACTGCCACACTCCCAGCGGTTCTCTCAGTGATCTGACTGACCGCATCGAAACTCAAATCGAGCGGTTCGCTCCGGGGTTCCGAGATTGCATTCTGGCGCGGCATACGATGAACAGCGTCGCACTCGAACAACACAACCCCAACCTCATCGGCGGAGCCGTCAACGGTGGCTCTCTCGACCTGAAGCACCTGCTCGTCCGGCCTGTCTTGCGTCCGAACCCCTACCGGACGCCGCTACGCGGTGTCTATCTCTGTTCAGCCTCAACCCCACCGGGTGGCGGAGTCCACGGTATGTGCGGGTATCACGCGGCGCGATGGGCATTAAAGGAGGTCTTTGGCTAATAGCCGGGCGGAGGATGCTCGCGGTTTTCTCGTTCCACTCAAGAACCCACTATCCGCGTGACAGGCTCACTGGTAATTCCCTGTTCGGAGACCCCTAGGATCAACGTGAGCTTCGAGCTTTTGTATCTGCTGATTGGCGTGCTGCTCGTGTCGGTGGCCATACTCGCGTCATCAGTAAAGCGCTTGCCGCTTTCTGAGGCGATGATCTATCTGGCCGCCGGAACAGCTTTGGGGCCGCTGGGACTTCGCTTTCTGTTTGTTGATCCGGAAGCGCACTCCGAACTGCTCGAACGCGCCGCGGAAATTGCGGTCATTATCTCGCTCTTCACGACAGGACTGAAGTTACGTGTTCCGCTCCGTGATCCACAATGGTGGGTTCCTCTTTGCCTGGCTTCCGGTTCCATGGTCTTGACGGTTGGAATGATAACCCTCGTGGCGATCTTTGGACTCGGTTTGCCACTGGGAGTAGCGGTTCTTCTCGGTGCGATTCTTGCCCCCACCGATCCGGTCCTCGCTTCCGGCGTTCAACTCGAGAACATTCGCGATCGCAACCGACTACGCTTCAGCCTGACCGGTGAAGCGGGCTTGAACGACGGGACCGCCTTTCCCCTGATAATGCTCGCTCTCGGGCTGTGCGGCCTTCATGATCTTGGCGCCTGGGGTTGGAAGTGGTGGACGATCGATGTGATCTGGGCGATTTTTGCCGGTCTCGGCGTCGGTGCGCTCTGTGGAACCATGATCGGCCAAGGAGTAATTTACCTTCGGCGGGAACATCACGAAGGCATCGGAAGGGATGAATTGCTCGCACTGGGACTCATTGCACTCTCTTACGGCGCGGCTCTGCAGCTCCATGGATACGGATTTCTCGCCGTCTTTGCCGCAGGCCTGACTTTGCGGACAGTCGAACGGAAACATACCGGGAAAGAGCCGCCGCCGGAAGAACTTGCCGTGGAGGCTGCTTTGAAGCCCGATGAAATCGCAACCCTTCCGGACAAAGGCCCGGCGCATATGGCCGGCGCTATCCTTACGATCAACGAGCAAATGGAACGCATCGTTGAAATCGCGATCGTGCTCGTTGTCGCCGCTGCACTGTCGCCCCAATATCTCCATTTCGAGGCGACATGGTTCATCGCGATCTTTTTTCTACTCATCCGACCGCTGGCAGTATGGTTCGGGTTGCTCGGACAGAAGGTCCCCGCATCTGAGCGTCGCCTCATCTCCTGGTTTGGCATCCGGGGAATTGGATCGCTCTACTATCTGATGTTTGTGCTGAATCGAGGGATACCAGAGGATCTGACATCACAGCTGATCTCTATAACGCTGACCACGATTGCCGTTTCCATCGTGGTGCATGGAATCACGGTGACGCCGCTCATGGATTGGCACCAAAGCCGACGCAGACGACAAAGTTGAGTCCCCGCAGAGCCGACATTTACAACCCCGATATGAGATGTCGCTCGATCGTTTACTGGACTCGGCGGACTTTCCCGACCTTTGAACAAGGCAATCAGAGATTCTGTTTCGGCATCCATGCCGGCATTGACCTGCGAAACATGGGTATGACAAAACTAGAACTCAAAGGCAGTTGGAACGAGATCAAAGGCACACTAAAACAGAAGTACGGACAACTCACCGACGATGACCTGACCTTTGCCGAGGGTAAAGACGATGAATTACTCGGCCGTTTGCAACAACGGCTCGGCAAGACCAAGGAGGACATCCGTCGCGAGCTAGAAGGGCTGTAAAACCTCCCCGGCGTTCCCAGCCTCGAGAGCGAAGTTAAGCGGTTGCCGTCCGCGCGCATTGACGCGCTGACGGAGGCGTTACCTATGTACCTACTATGAAAGACGCTCTCGATCTTTTGAAACAGGCTGCTTGGGATTGGTTCGACGATAGCGCTCCGACCCTGGGCGCCGCCGTCGCGTACTACACCGTCTTCTCACTTGCCCCCCTCTTTGTCATCGCCGTATTCATCGCCGGCCTGGTCTTCGGCCAGGAGGCGGCGCAGGGTCAGATCTTTGTTCAATTGCGTGCGTTGATCGGCGAGACCAGTGCCGCCGCCATGGAAGACGTGGTGGAAAGCGCCAATTCACAGCCGAAGACCGGCGTGTTTGCCACGATTGTCGGATTTGTTGTTTTGATTGTCGGCGCCTCGGGAGTTTTTGCGCAGATGCAGGCTTCACTCAATGCCATCTGGCGCGTGGAACCCAAGCCCGGACGCGGTATCTGGGGGCTTCTTCAAGATCGAATCCTCTCTTTTGGCTTTATACTCGTCGTCGGATTTCTCCTTCTGATCTCCCTGATTCTGACCGCGATCATCGCGTTTATCGGAACATGGTTTGGCGGCTTCCTGCCTGGCGTCGAGACGCTCATCCTGATCCTGAACGCCATCCTCTCCTTGGCGATCATCACCTTGCTCTTCGCCATGATTTTCAAGTTTCTGCCCGATGTGAAGATCGCCTGGCGCGATGTCTGGATCGGTGCCCTGATCACGGCCGGGCTCTTTACCGCGGGCAAAGAAATTCTCGGGCTCTATCTGGGAAAGAGTGGCGTGGCTTCGTCCTACGGTGCGGCCGGATCCCTGATCGTCCTGCTCTTATGGGTCTACTACTCGGCGCAGATTGTCTTTTTCGGAGCCGAGTTCACGAAGGCTTATGCAAATAAATTCGGCTCGCGTGTCGTCCCGGCAGAAAATGCAGTCGCCGTGGCGAAAAGACGGTTGACCTGAATCCACGAGCGTCCTGCTTAAGAAAAAACAGAGCAGCACGCGGCTGCGTTCTACGGCTTCAAGTCAACCGCGGCTCTGTTGCTGCCGTCCATATAAAAGGGCACTGATTCATGCTCGTGAATGATTAGCCATCTTCCTTCGATCTTGCATAGGCCAACTGTTTCCCGCAGCCAGATATCTGTCCTCTCGCCGCTAACCTTTTGGCCGCTTATTCGGTTAAGGCTGTGACAGAAGGCCACATCGTCGCCAACCCTTATCGTCAGATCGCGGATCTCGAGGCTGATCGGTCCTTGAAAGGTCTTAAACCACTCTTCCAGATTCTGCTTCAGATCACTCTGTGCTTGCAATGGAGGCGCTAGAAAAAATCCCACACTTTCCGGCGACGTATGCGATAAAACTGC
>DATLIT010000476.1:0-3064 GCA_035539295.1 Terrimicrobiaceae bacterium
CGAAATTCAAGCACGTTGATGGGCGGAAAGTTTAACGCGCAGTATTTCTTATCGGCCAGTTCGAAGAGGTGATGTTGGTCACAGAGCTGCGTGGTGACCTGGTACGTGATGAAGCGGCTGTCGCCGTCCATTGATTCCGCAATGCTCTGCAAAAGCCTGCCCTTCGTTCCAGGGTCGATAAGAAAGAAAGGCAGGCCGGAAATGATATAGTCGCAATGCGAATGGCCCATTTCCTGAAGGGTCTCCGGTAAATGGAGGGCATTCTTATTCAGCACTGTCACTCGTGGGTCACGAACGAACTGCTTCCGCAGGTGGCCAACAAATTCCTCGTCGAGCTCGAAGAGAATGAGACGGGACTTGGCATCCATCCGCTTAACGATTTCCCTGGTATGACATCCTTCTCCCGGGCCGAGCTCGACAACGACTCGTGGGCGCGAAAAATCGAGGCGCCGTGCGGTTTGCCTCGTCAGAAAAGGTGAACTGGGCACCACATAGCCAACGCGCAGAGGGTTGGCGAGAACCCGCTTAAGGAAAAGTAAGCTCATTGGGAAAGTGTCAGAGTAGGCGAAAGCATTAGCATGTCCAATCCCGTCAGTCGATGACGCGATGGCAGAATATGCTTAACGCGGTGGACTTACTGGGTGGACGCCAGAGTTTGTTGCCGCGAGGCATTCGGGCGAGAATTGCCTTGATTGGTCGGATGGTCATATCGGCGCGTGTTCCTTGCTCCAGCCGGAAACACGCTCGTAGGCATCAGCGATGCCAAGCAGACGCGCTTCATCGAGCGATTTGCCAAGAAATTGAAGTCCCACGGGCAGTTTGTGGTTACCCTCGAGCGCAAAGCCACAAGGCACACTGATTCCGCAGATTCCGGCCAGGTTTGCCGCAATCGTAAAAATGTCGGCCAGGTACATCTTGAGCGGCTCGTCAGTTCGCTCCCCGATCGGAAAGGCGAGGTCAGGCGAGGTGGGACAAACGATAACGTCCACGTTTTCAAATGCGGCGGAAAAGTCGCGTCGTATAAGGGTGCGGACCTTTTGAGCGCGAAGGTAGTACGCATCGTAGTAGCCACTGGAAAGAACATAGGTGCCCAAAATAACGCGTCTTTTGACCTCATTGCCGAAGCCATCTTCGCGTGTCCGAAGATAGAGATCGCTCAGGTCTTTGGGCTGGTCGGCGCGGTAACCGTAGCGAATGCCATCGAAACGGGCGAGGTTGGCCGAAGCTTCGGCGGTAGCGATAATGTAATAGACCGAAACTGCGTATTCGGTATGCGGCAGTGAAATTTCGACCAGTTCCGCACCGTGTTCCGCACATTGCTGGATGGCCGCCTCGATAGTCGCCTTGACGCGGACATCCATTCCCTCAACGAAGTACTCCTTGGGAATACCCATTCGCACTCCTTTAAGATCTCGGCCTAATTGTGCCGTGAAGTCCTCCTTCGATTGATCCAAAGAGGTTGAGTCCATCGGATCCGATCCAGCGATGATATTGAGCAAGAGGGCGCAGTCGCGCGTGGATCGCGCGAAGGTTCCGATCTGATCGAGAGAGGAAGCAAAGGCGACCAGCCCGTAGCGAGAAACGCGGCCGTAGCTCGGCTTTAGTCCTACACATCCACAAAGCGCCGCTGGTTGGCGAATCGACCCACCGGTATCTGATCCGAGGGCCGCTGGGACTTCACAGGCGGCGACGGCTGCGGCTGAACCGCCGCTGGAGCCCCCAGGGATACGACTGATATCCCACGGGTTGCGTGTGATTTGATAGGCAGAGTTTTCGGTCGATGAGCCCATGGCAAACTCATCCATGTTCAGGCGGCCGAAAGGAATGGCGCCAGCTGTCTTTAACAGGGCGATTACGGTGGCGTCGTAGGGAGCGATGTAGCCCTGCAAGATTTTCGAAGCACATGTGCATGGATCGCCATAGACGTTAATCACATCTTTGATCCCAATCGGGATGCCACCCAGAGGCAGTGACACATCTGCTTCCTCCGCTCGACGTAAAGCAGCCTCAAAATCTCGAGAGAGGAATGCCTGAATTGTTGGTTCCACCGTTCGAATGCGCGCTTCGAGGGCACGAAGGATATCGCTGGGGCTGAAACTCTTTGCGCGATAGCCGGCCTGAATTTCCGACAGGGTGAGGCGTGTAAGATCCATAAAAGAATGGCAACCAGCTTCGTTCAGCGGAGCTTCGGAAGTGCCGTCACGAGTGATCTCGTCGAGGACTTGGACACCCCTGCTCGATTAGTCATTCAACGACTTTTGGGACAACGACGAGATTGTTAGCTGCGCGTGGGGCTAAGCTAAGCACAGAGTCCCGAGTGAGGCTAGCTTTGGGCAGGTCGTCTCGCGTGACATTAAAAACTGGATAGGTGTGCGCAGTTGGTTCCACTGCAGAGACGTCGAGTTTCTTGAGATGCTCGATATGCTCGAGCACGCGACTCAGTTGCCCTTGGAATGTGCTTACTTCTTCCTCCCGGAGGGCAATCCGGGCGAGTCGGGCGATGTGGCGAACGTCAAGATCGGGACTGGACATGCTGAGAAACGGGGATCGTGAGCAGTTGACTATGTCTGACAAAATGAAGGTTCCCGGTCCACCCGCATATTCATACGATTCGGTGGGTGGTGACGGGATCAAAGAGGTGCGCGGCATCGGCGCGGATCTGGAAAGTGAGCTGTCGTCCAACGTCGCTTTGCTGCGCGCTTGCCGGGCTCCGACTTACGACGGAATGGGCGCCGGTCTGGAGATGAAAATACGTCTCGGGGCCCATCGGCTCGACGATGTCAACTCTCGCCTGAAAGCGATTGTCGCTCTCCACCGAACTTGCCCCCGCCGGAACTACATCGCAGCTCTCCGGCCGAAAGCCTAAAATAACATCCTTGCCGACATATGCCGCCGCGGATGAGCGGCTATCCAAGCGGACCTCGATTGCGCCACCGCGCGCCTCTCGAAATAAGACAGCGCCATTCGATCCTTCGAGCTTTCCGTTGAGGAGATTCATGGGCGGGCTGCCAAGAAAACCGGCAACGAAGAGATTGGCAGGCTCATTGTAGATTGTTAGCGGGCT
>DATLIT010000477.1:0-2734 GCA_035539295.1 Terrimicrobiaceae bacterium
ATGCCCTTCGATGAGCAGCGATATCCGCCCTGGCTTCGGCCCGACCGATCGATTCCTCATCGCGATGAAGACCGCAGCCTTTCTCCGACCGTCCTTGTTCCCGAGACCGCACCCGATCTGCTTGAAAACTCGCCGGCAACCTGGCGCATCTAAGCATCACATCGTCGCACCAAATCGGATGCTGAAGTTGGTTCAGCCAGCGCGCGATGTGAGCACGGATTGGCGGCAGGTTGCTGCCACGAGCATTTGCACCGACTCGATCTAACGCGTGCGTCAGTCTTGTCCGGTCCAACTAAGTGGCTGACCCCTTTTCGGGCGCGTCAATAATAAGATGGCCGATCCCCCTTTCCTGCGTGACGCGCAGTCACGATCCTGAGTCCATCGTTGCCTGGCGCAGCACCCAAGCCCGCACGGGTTGATCGAGCCCCTTCAGGTGGCAAACTCTCTCGGGAGCGTTCGGAAACTGGCCGGCGACCCGCTCATAGACCGACTGGGTCACTAAAACCTCGCCTGGACGCGCAGCACCCTGAAGACGGGAAGCGAGATTCACCACCGGACCCACGGCCGTAAGTCGCGGCATGCTTGCCCAACATCACCGATGGAGACAGTTCCGGTGTGAATGCCCACCCCGACGCCGATTGGCGTGTCTCCTTCGCCACCCTTGAACGAGAGGCCCATGGCACAGCGCTCCTGCAGGGCGATCGCCGAGAGCACGGCATTCTCCACATGGCGATCGCGTTTGACCGGGAAATTGAAAATGGCGAGCACAGCGTCACCAATCAGCTTGTTGACAATGCCATCCCATTGCCATACCGCCTCGCCGCATTGTTCGTAGAAGCGAGAAAGAAGCCGAACGACCTCCGGAGCGTCGAGGAGTTCCGACGCTGTCGTATAGCCACGAACGTCAGCGAAAACGATCGTTACCGGCACCTGGACCTGGCTGCTTTTCATGATGCGCGTGAACATCGTTTCACAGAGATTGCAAAGATTCGGGTTCATGCGGCTGGGTCGAAGACCAAAAATCCGCAAAGGGATCGACAAAGGCCCGTGAATCGGGATGGGCAAATGGAGTTGCTGCAAACATCCCTTGCAAAGAATTGTACGCCGCATGTTCATCTCGCGTTCAGATCCTCGATGGCGATTCGAAGTTTCATGGTGATAGGCGAAGGGACCACTTAATCACGAGGCGGCCAAATAAGCTACCACGGCGCGGGAGCTAGTTTTTGGAGAAACATCGGCCCGTCATTTTCGCCCGCCCTGGCCCGTTTCGCTGGTTCGTTGACGCCGAGTCGGATGCTAGCCCAGCACTCGGCTACCTAAGCAGCCGGAGTGAACAAGCGGAGGCCGTTCGATGCAGCGCACGGCTAGGCGTTGCTCTTATTCGGCAATGGCATTGGACGTTAGCCGCCATAGCGGGCCGAGATTTCGCCGACCTCCCGTCCCCCGAACTGCGGCGCCTCTCGGCTTCGGTACGCGAGCCATCTTTTTCGATCCACAGATTGCGGGCATGTAGTCATGCAAGAAGAAAGTTTAGGTGTGTTGTTTTCCAGCGCTTGCCGCAGGCAAGCCATACTGGAAGTTCCCCCCGAGCGCCTGCCGCGGCGAGCGGTGCGGGGTTTTGGGGGCGCGCAGCCCCCATCGAACCGATTTGTGCTGATGCCCTCATTTTCAGGGTGCGGTATTGGCAGCTTGAAGGGTTCGACTTCGAAGAATGCGGGTGCAAGCGGACAGGGTCTCACCAAGTCGGAGCTCGTGGCGCAGAGGCTTGCCCAACACTACCGCCAACTTGTGGAGTGTTGAGAGTGAAGCTTTTATCGGTTTCCAAGGCGGTGGGCGGGTTGCCCGAGAGCATGTGCCAGACTTGCACCAGGAGCTTGCGGGCAAGGGCAGCGACGGCGACATTGCGGTTGCCTTTTCGGGCGAAGAGTTTCCAGCCCCATTGGCCCAGGGTCGTGGCGCGGCCGATGCGCAAAAGGGCCTGAGCACCTTGGATCAGGAGATGGCGGAGGTCACCACGGCCTCTTTTACCCAGCCCGAATTTGATGGTTTTGCCCATTCCGCTTTGGCGCTGACCGGGGTTGAGTCCGATGTAGGCCACGAGTTTTTCAGGCCGCTCGAAGCGACGCACGTCGCCAATAACGGCCAGCAGCGCGAAGGCGTTGATGAGGCCCACGCCGAGAACCTTCAGGCAGCGCAGCATCATAGGTTGCGCGCTCAGCTCGGCAGCGATGAGCCGGTAGAGGCGCTTGCGGCGCTCTTTGGCCGCCTGCAGATCGCCAAAGTGCTCGGCCAGGATATCCCTTTGCATGGGCACCCAATCCCGTTGTTTGAGGATCCATTGACGGGTACTCTCCAACTCAAGGTTGCGCCTGGCGGCGCGGACGGCATTGCCGTTGAGATAGGCCCTCAGCGAGTTGCTGGCTGCCGTGTGGTCGGCGACCGCTTTGCCGTAGAGATGCAGGAGTTCACCCCGTTGGCGACTCTGCTCGTCAGGCACCCACACCCAAGGAGCGTTGCCCGCGAGATAGACCAGCGCGATACGCGCGGCAGCCATTTTGTTCATTGTCGGCGTAGGTCTTGGCGTGCTTGCCGACGTGGCAGCTCTCCAGAACCACCGCGCGCAGGCCCAGGGCGCGCAGTCGCCTGCATAGCACGAAGCTGTTGGAACCGGCTTCCAGCAGGAAGAGATCCTGCGGCCCGAACTCCTTTGCCGCCCATCCGAGCAAGGCTTGGA
>DATLIT010000478.1:0-2878 GCA_035539295.1 Terrimicrobiaceae bacterium
ATGCTCAACCGGCTCGGCCGCCGACGTCCGCCGCGTCGTGACCGGCCTCGACGCCAGCAACAAGGCCGTCGTGCTGTTCGACAGCCGCGTGACGCTCAATCCCGGGGGCTCCGGCAACCCGGCGGCTAATCTCTGGATCACTGATTCCTCGCCGCCGACGCTCTCCTTTAAGGACGATAACGCTGCCAAGCGGATCGGCCTGTCGCCGCCCGACAACGGCACCGCGATTCGCGTGGTCGAATTTCCACCGCTGGATCCAGCCGCAGAAGCGAAGATGGATCCCAATTTCATGATGAAGGTCGTCGGCGATCATGCGCCGGCCAAAGGCCTTCCGGTGAAGCATCCGCTAATGCACCGCACGCGCACGGTCGACTACGCCGTCATCCTTTCCGGCGAAATCGACATGATGCTCGACGAGACGACAGTGCACGTGAAGGCGGGCGATGTCGTGATCCAGCAGGCGACCAATCACGCCTGGGTCAATCGCGGCACGCAGCCTTGTCGGATTCTGTTCGTACTGATGGATTCCAAACAGCCGTGATGGTATGAGACTTTTCGGACGACTTGCCGGAGGCGGTGGCGTTCACGCCGGCCGGCCGGTATCTCCTGGTCGGCAATTATCTCGATCAGCACAAAGAGGGAGGCAGGACGATGACTTTCTCTGAAGCGATGAGTTCAGGCTTTCGCAACTATGTTGGTTTCTCCGGCCGGGCGGCGCGATCGGAATTCTGGTACTGGATCCTGTTCACCGTTCTAGTCAGCATCGTCACGTCAATCATCGATTTTGGAGTATTGTCGAGCGATGTGATGCCGCTCTCGTCGATCTGGAGCTTGGTCACGTTCCTACCGTCGCTCGCGATGGGGGTACGCAGGCTGCACGACACGGACCGAAGCGGCTGGTGGTGGCTGCTCAGCTTGATTCCGCTGATCGGCATCATCGTGCTGATCGTCTTTTGGTGTTCTGAGGGAACACGCGGTCCGAACAGATTCGGGCCTGATCCACTGGGCGCGCCGGTCGCGGCGTAGATGCATGAGTCTGCTTGTGGCACTTAACGGAGCTGCCAATCTTGCACAATCATGTCCGCTCAGCGCGGCAGGCCGGACATTCATTTGAACCGTCTGAGCATTTCCGCTGATGACCCCTCTGCGACATAGACGGGGGCGAAATCCTGCAGCGCAGCAGTCTCCTCCGTGTGCTATCCCTTGCTCGGGAGCACGGGAGAAAAACCATGAGCATTGCGAACGCTTTCGTCGAAGCCCCTGCTTACGAAGATCTCGTCGCGCGCGGACATGCCCTGGTCCCCGATTTTGCTGACCGGGCGGCGCGGTGTGAAGCTGACTGCTGTGTGTCGGACGAAGCTGTTGAGCAGTTTCGGGAGACTGGCCTTCATAAGACTCTGCTGCCGGCGGCCTACGGCGGATACGAAATGGGTTTCTCAGCTTTGCTTGAGACCAGCTTCTCGATCGGAAAGGTCTGCGCATCGTCAGCCTGGGTATGTGGTCTCTACATGGTGCACAACTGGCTCGGCGGATTGTTTCCGAAGAAGGCGCAGGACGAATTGTGGGGCCAGGACTCGGGCACTTTCATCTCAGGCTCCTACGCACCAATCGGCAAGGCGACGTTAGTCGAGGGCGGCTATTTGCTCTCGGGGCGATTTCCGTTTTCCAGCGGATCACCCGGGGCGGTATGGAATCTCTGCGGGGCGATGTTGCCGATAGGGCCCGAGGGCCGGCCAGTGCCAGCTTTCACCTTGGTCCCAAAGGCCGACTACGAGCTCGATTGGGAAAGCTGGCGTCCTGTGGGTCTTGGCGGAACCGGAAGCTTTGACGTGATCGTCGAAAATGCGTTTGTCCCGGACTACAGGGTTCTGCGATTTTCCGATGCCGTCGGCAGCACCGCACCGGGCGCTGAATCGAACAAGAATCCACTCTATCGCATATCATTGCTGACTGGAGTGGCTTTTGCCCTCGCGATGCCCGCGGTCGGGGCGGCCTCCGGCTCATTAGAACGGTTCATCGACGAGAACAAGGTGCGCCAGACTCACGGAGCCGTCGTGCTCGGCGGCAAGAAGATCGCCGACTTCCAGACTATCCAGAAGCGCGTCGGTGAGGCGGCGGCGCGCATCGACGCCTGCCGGCTGGTGGCGCAGCACGCGGTCGACGCCGCAGAACTCCAGGTTCGGCACGATGGCAAATCGTCGATGGCAATTCGGCTTCTCAGTAGGCGTACCCAATCGTTTATCGCGAATGAGGCTAAGACGGCGATAGACCTGATATTCGATGCCGCCGGCGGCCGCTGTCTGCAACACGGCCATCCACTGCAGCGCGCTTGGCGCGACGTGGCCGCGATCAACCACCATATCAGTCTCAACTTCGACGCCGTTATGTCGATGTACGGTCAGTTCGTCTTCGGGTTGCCGCTCGAAGGACAATACTAAATGCGCCCCCGACGCTGCTCGCCCCGCGCCGACGAGGTCATCGAATAGGCGCTGCCTTGCGACTGCTCACGGCAGCTTTTGGCATTTAACGGACCTGTCGAGGTAGGCTCGCGCGTGTCCGCTTCGAGGGGTGCTTGGCCTGAGTCATGATGGCCCGTCTGCTTATGACCCATCTCGGCGCAAAGTACCACAACTGCATCCTTCCCACCCAACGAGCGCCGTTACTTCCGTCATCTGTGAGTTGGCGGAGCGCTTGCACGTCGGCGGGGCTGGCAAATAAGTCACGTTTTCCCAAAAACCGACACGACCCTGTGCGTTGCGACCGGCTGCACCTTGCCGGGGTGGCGGCCAATTTGTAAAATTTCCTTCGGGGGTTTCATCGAGGGGGGTGGGCGTGCGCTGCTTCGCGATGGTGCTCGTAGCGTTGTTGACGGCTTGGG